>JBKHHW010000064.1:0-16933 GCA_046538945.1 Chitinispirillaceae bacterium
CAGCCACAGCAGTACAGGCCGCCTCAGGGACAGCAGTTAACTCCCCCTCCGCAGCCAAGTCAGCCCTATCAAGCACCTCAAGGAATGCCACAGCAGGCACCATGGGAGCAGACGCCGCCAGCTCAACAGAATTCCGACAGTTTCCAACAACAGCCGTATGATTTTTCTCCACCCCAGGAATCTCAAGGCCAAAGAGGAGACAATCAGAGTGAAGAATCGCTTCCGTTGTCAAACTATGACGACATCTTCACCTCACCGGAACAACCTGCGGCCGCCTCTCAGAGCAGTTACGATGCTGAACCGATCAGTTTCGAGCCAGCATCTCCCTATGAAGCAAATACCGACTCCGACGAGATCGAGATCGAAAGTTTCCCAAGGGCCGGTTATGATCAGAGCCAGCAGCAGCCTGATGAGGGCGAACTGCCAGACTACAATTCGATGGAATACCAACAGAATCAGTCCTTCGAGCAGCCTGCTGCTTCCGATTTCGGAACAGGAGAAGTCCCGCAGAACAGAACTGATCTGGACTTGGAAATAGAAAAGTACCAGAAAGAGATCGAAGAAAAACAGAAGAAAATGCGGACATCTCCAGGTCAATACCCTGACGATTCACAGGAAATGCAATCTTTCTCCTCCCCTGCGGATCAAAATCCATACCAGTCCCAATCACTGCAGGACTATGAACAGGCAGAGGAAGAAGAGGAGGATTTCGATGTTTTCATGGGTCCTCAGCAAAATGGGGGAAATGTCGACTCTGAAGAAGGTGACGATGCCATGTATTTCACCTCAATCGACAGAGACAGACATAAAAGACCTGTGAAAAGGCCGGTAAATCCAAAAACGAAAGGTCAGAACCAGAAGGGTTTCCTCAAGAAGTTCTTTAATAAGGACAATATGTAATGAAGGACATGATTCTTTTTCCAGAAGATCTGGATCTGCTCAACAGTGTCCTTCAACCATTGACCCAGAAGGCCAATCTGCTTTTGGCCGTTCTGATCAACAAAGACGGCAGACTGTTGACCAGTCAGGGTCTTCTCGATTCGGTAGACATCGTCTCCCTTGCAGCTCTTGTTGCCGGTAATTCAGCATCCACTCTGGCGATTGCCAACCTGATGGGTGAAACTGAATTCTGTACCATGTACCATCAGGGCAAGGATAAACACATCTACATTTCAAATGTAGATGAAAATACCTTCCTTGCATTGGTCTTCGATGATAGAACAAATATAGACAGAGTAAAAGTGTTTGCCCGCCAATTCGACCGTCAGCTTAAGGAATCTCTTCTGAAGGTTTATGATAAATCAGAAGATCAGATCGACCTTGATCTGGATATGGGTAACTCGTTTTTTCCGGGACAAAACCAGACACAGCAACCCCAGCAGTATAACGATTATCCTCAAACTGCACCCGGTCAGCAACAGCAAGCTCAATATCAGCAGACTTCCCAAAGCGATGTTTTCTATCTGGATATGAGCCAAACGCAAAACGGTTCTGCCGGCCAGAATCAGAACCCGCCGCAGCAACAGATCAACGATGATTCATCCGTGTTGTTTCTTCAAAAGAAGATAAAAGAATCCCAGCACAAAAGAGCAGACTCCTGAGAGTCTGCTCTTTTTATGCCGATTATCAGAACACGGCATTGCCCACCAAAAATAGAACCATAACCACTAAAAGTAGTAACCCGACTATGGTCCGCCATCCGATGGATGTACTTCCCGTTCTCTTTTTTCCGAATTCTTTTTCCCTCAGCTCTTCATATTCCTCAGGATCCGGAAGATCAATTCCATCCAGATACGTCTGATCAGACCACCCAGTGCGTTCATCTGCTCCACAATGTCTGCAGAACTGAGCATCCGCCGAAATCGGTTCTCCACAATTGGGACATACAAAACCATCAGCCATTTGTTTTTTTCCTACAGATTTGTTTTGAAGAATTTCATTCTGGTTCAAAATCAAAAACAGAACCACTTCATAGTGCGGTAAAACTGTGTTCCGCATCTAATTAAATAAAATACGTTTTTATATTGTTCAAATTATTTTTATTCTATAACAGAACAACGAAATTGAGAAGGTAATATGTCATTTATAACTACCTCTGCCGCCTTGCTTTCAATGCCCCTCATTATCGGTGCATTTGCCACCCTATTCCAGAAAAGCCATTCAAAACGGAATACAGCGGGCTTACTTTTCCATTCCGTAACTCCTTCACCCCAAAGAAATATGTCCAGTTTTTCATCAAGGCGCTTTGAGGATTTCCTCTCTCTACTTGAGACAAATGAAATCAGTACAGCGACCGTTTCAGAGTATCTGACCAAAAACCAAAGCCCCAAGACAGCAGTTATAACATTCGATGATGGGTTTTTAGACTTTTATGAACATGCGCTGCCTTTACTTGAAGAGAAAAAGATGAAATCAACACTATTCCCGGTGGCAGGCCACATAGGAGCAACAAGCACCTGGGATGTTGTGGCCAACATTCCACACCTCACAGCACCGATGATTCGAGAAATCGCCCAAAGAGGCCATGAAATTGGAAGTCATACACTCACCCACGCCAACCTTCCGTGGCTGCAGAGTAAACAATTGAAAAAAGAACTTCAGGACTCGAAGTTTATTCTGGAGGATATAACAGGAACGGCGGTAAACAGTATTTCCTTCCCTTTCGGCAGCTGGAACAGAAGAGTATGGGATACAGCCAGGGAAATAGGATATGAACACGGGACTGCCTACAGAGGTCACTCAAAAGCGCCTCCGGAACTGCTCCCGGTACTGGGCGTGTACCATTTTGATAAAGCCGAAGATATTCTGGCAAAGGCTTTTTCCGGTAAAAGCCTTTCAGTTTCAAGAACACTGGCTTTGATCATGTCACACTTTTCAAAAGGATCACCTATCTGCAAATTCAGAAAAGAGTACGATCTCTTCCCTTCAAATACAGCCTGAAAACCGCTACAGCTATTCCAGAGGGATAACGGAGCAAGCCTCAAGACCATCCCGACATTTGGTGACCACAAACGACACCCGCTGTCCCTCATCAAGAATTTTATAGCCCTGGCGAGCTATGGAGCCATGCCTTACCTTCAGCAGAGAGCCATCATGATCTGCTCTGATCCGCCCAGTGCCGCTAATGTCATTAAACCAAAGAACCTTGCCTTCCGGCATGAGGAGCCTCCAGATCAGCCTTGAGAACAGATCTTACATTCTGGTCATAAGGCGGCTTAATCACTCCTTTTTCGGTTATTATGGCTGTTATCAGCCTCGAAGGAGTCACATCAAAGGCGGGATTGAACACGTTTGCGGCATCCGGAACCGTCATTCTGTCACCCCAGAAGGCAACTTCTTCCCTTCCCCGCTCCTCAATAGGTATACAGGAGCCATCAGGAAGAGAAAGATCGAAAGTCGAAGACGGTGCTGCAACGTAAAAAGGTATCTTATGGGCTGCAGCGAGCAAAGCCACACCGTATGTTCCAATTTTATTGGCAGTATCCCCGTTGGCGGTGATGCGATCGGCCCCCACAATGACTGCATCAATTTTACCCGCAGCCATAACAGAAGCTGCCATATTGTCACAAATAACAGTTACCGGCACACCAGCTTTACTGAGTTCGAGGGCGGTGATACGGGCTCCCTGAAGCAGAGGCCTGGTCTCATCAGCGAAAACATTAAACCTAACACCCTGCTCCAGACCCACGTATATGGGAGCCAAAGCAGTGCCGTACTCGCTTGTTGCCAGGCCGCCGGCGTTGCAGTGAGTGAGTATGTTCTTCTTGTCTCTTAAAAGTCCCAGTCCCGCCTCCCCTATAGCTCTGCACATCTGACGATCCTCTTCCAGAACATCCATCGCCTCCTGGAAAAGAACCTGCTTCATCTGCTCGGCATCAGGAACAGAACTATTTTGATCAGCTTTACTTTTCATTCTGTCCAGAGCCCAGAACAGATTCACCGCTGTAGGTCTGGCACCGGCCAGGTAATCGGCATTTTTCTCCAAAAGTGTCAGAAAATCGGATATAGAGCCTTCTTGCGGATAATCTTTAAGTGCCAGATACAATCCGAAAGCAGCAGCAATACCGATTGCGGGCGCACCCCTCACCCGAAGCACTTTGATTGCTTCATGCATCTGCTCAACAGTTTCGATATCCAAATACGCCACTTCTTTTGGCAGAAGGGTCTGATCAATAAGCCGCACACAGTTTTCATTCCAATCAATTGTTTTCAGTCGCTTCATTTCCCAGCTTTCCTTTTGGTCCATAAAAAGGCCCCTCCACATTACGAACCGTGAAGGGGTTCATTTCATTGAAATTTCATATTTCGACATCAATCACCACAGAAAAACTTGTATCAAGCCTCCTGGAGGTGCTCTGAATCAGATGCCTCAATTATCTTTTTAGCAATTTCCGCGGGTACAGTTTCATAGTGAGAGAAGGTTTTGCTGTAAAATCCTCTACCCTGTGTGAGAGACCTCAGGGTGCTGGAGTAGCCCTGCACTTCGGCCTCAGGAACTTTAGCTGTAATCGTCTCCAGTTTTCCCACCTGCTCCATTCCGGAAATCTTCCCTCTTCGGGCAGACAAGTCCCCCATAATATCCCCGGTATACTCGACCGGAACCGTGACCTTCACCTCAGCAACCGGCTCCAGAAGGATGGGGTGTGCCATTTCGAAAGCCTTTTTGAAGACTTCACGGCCGGCAATCTGGAATGCCACATCTTTCGAATCCACAGGATGGGTCTTACCGTCAACGAGCGAGACTTTGACATCCACAATAGGATACCCTGCTATGATCCCTTCCTCAAGCTTTGACTTGATACCCTTGTCGACACTCGGCCTGAGAGGCTGGTCGATAACTCCACCCACGATTTTGTCCACGAACTCATACCCCTGCCCCCGCGGCAGCGGCTCCAGGTCGATGAAAACGCGAGCATACTGTCCGGCACCACCGGTCTGTTTCTTATGTGTATACTCTACATATTTGACGGGCTTGGTTATTGTCTCTCTATAGGAGATCTTCGGAGCTTTCCTTTCCACATCCACCTTGAAACGTGCTTTGAGATTATCGAGAATCACTTCAATCTGCACATCACCCATTGCAGAAAGAATCGACTGGTGGATATCGGGGTGGTATTTATAGGTGAAGCTCACATCCTCCTCGTGCAATTTGGAGATTCCCATAGCCATTTTATCATCGTCACCCTTTGATTTTGCGGTGATTGCGATGCTCACAAGCGGTTCAGGAAAGTCGACCGGCTTGCACATATACTTCACACTCTTGTCCACAAGTGAATCGTTTGTATGAGTATCCTTGAGTTTGAGCAGGCCGCCCATATCACCAGCATTGATTTCGGCGGTATCAGTCCTCTCCTTGCCTCTGAGAAAGTACATGTTTCCGATTCTCTCACTGCTACCCTTGCTGGAATTCAGAAGCTCACTGCCACTGGCAAGTTTTCCGGAAAAGACCCTCACCAAATTCAGTTCTCCCAAGTGCTCCTCTGATACAGTTTTGAAAACGAAAGCCGCTGCAGGTTCAGATTCTCCACAAGGAATGCTCCTGGTTTCCTCGCCTTCCACCACCTCCAATTCCTTGCGGGTATCAGCAGAAGGACATAGATTCACTATTTTGGTCAGCAACTGGTCCACACCCATGTTGAGCAGGCCACTTCCTGCAAGTACCGGAAAAATGGCTCCGCTGAGAACACCCATAGCAAGACCTTTTCTCAGCTCCTCGTCGCTAAGCTCCCCGTTTTCGAAATATTTGCTCATCAGATCTTCATCTGTTTCGGCAACCGATTCCATAAGAGCAAGGCGCAGAGCATCTATATTGTCCTGCATATCTCCGGGGATATCGATCTTTTTCCCTGTGCCGTCACCTTCTTTAGCATACTCGAACGCCTCCCGTGAAACCAGATCCACAACGCCCTTAAAAGCAGAACCCGATCCGATAGGAACGACAAGCGGGGCGGCTGATAAGCCGTAGGTTTCCTTAATATTGGCAAGCACCCGGTCAAAATCGGCGTTATCCTTATCCATACTGTTTACAAAAAACACCCTGGCCACATTCACCTCATCAACATACCTGGACACAAGTTCCGTTCCGACCTGAATTCCGTCAACAGCATCCACCAGAACAACTGCAGTTTCCACAACACGCAGAGCTGCTTTGGCTTCCCCGAGGAAATCCAGAAATCCGGGAGTGTCCAAAAAGTTGATTTTATTTTCATTCCATTCACAAAACCCCAGATGGGTGGAGATGGTCATTTTGCGTTCTTTTTCATCCCATCGAGAATCAAAAATACTGCTCCCGCTATCGACCTTACCCATTTTGGAGGTGGCCTTGGCTGAATAACAAGCCGCTTCCAGAAGTGACGTCTTACCTACACCGCCATGGGAAATCAGACATACATTACGAATGGCACTAGCCTGGTACTTTTTCATGTGACCTCCGTTATCTATACTGCACCCGAAAAGGACGTTAAACTGAGCGGAAAATCCTGCTTCAAATTAACACTTACAAAAAATTAATATATAAGGTTACTCATATTGATGCAACTATCTTTAGATAAATCAAGGGAGTAAAAACAGAACACAAAGCAAGGATGCCTGTATGCAGTACTTTGAACGGACAAAGATATGATTGTTGAGATGTATTCCAGAAAAACGAATAGATTTTATATGAAAAAGGCACTCCGGAGTTATTCCGAAATGCCTTTTTCTGGAGCTGAGGGGGTTCGAACCCCTGACCCTCAGACTGCCAGCCTGATGCTCTCCCAACTGAGCTACAGCCCCGAATTGCAAGTAAAATAAATTACTACCAGCGAGCGGACAAGTCAACTGAAAATCACTACCTCTTGGCCTTTTTCTGAATTTTTGCCCAAGAATCTTTCAGGGCCACGGTCCTGTTGAATACAGGCACCCCTGGCCGCGAATCCGGGTCAACACAGAAATAGGCAAGTCGCTCGAACTGGTAGCGCTCTCCAGGTTGAACTTCTCCCAGACCAGGCTCCACTTTGCAGGAGGACAACACCTTGAGAGAGTCCGGATTAAGATTTTGCAGAAAATCACCATCAGGTGCATCGGACGGGATTTCTTTACTGAACAGATTATCGTAAAGCCTCACCTCCGCATCGAGGGCATGAGCTTCCGACACCCAGTGCAGAGTGGCCTTTGGCGAACGCCCGTCAGGAGAAGCCCCCCCCTTCGTTGCAGGATCGTAAGTACAGCGCAGCTCAACGACATTGCCCTTGTCGTCTTTCACCACATCTGTACACGTGATGAAATATGCATAGCGCAGTCGCACCTCCCGCCCGGGAGCGAGCCTGAAGAATTTCCTGGGCGGATTCTCCATGAAATCATCCTGCTCGATGTAGATGACCCTGGAAAAAGGCACTTTCCTGCTTCCCTGCGAAAGATCTTCCGGATTGTTAACAGCGTCAAACTCCTCGACCTGTTCTTCAGGATAGTTCTCAATCACTACTCTGAGAGGCTTGAGAACAGCCATCCTCCTGAGAGAATGCCTGTTGAGATCCTCTCTGAGACAGTGTTCCAGAAGCTTGATATCCACCATACTGTCACGCTTGGCAACTCCTATCCTCTCGGCGAAACTTCTGATTGCCTCCGGAGTGTACCCCCGCCTGCGCAGCCCCGAAAGAGTAGGCATCCGGGGATCATCCCATCCATTCACATGTCCTTCCCGCACAAGCTGCAGCAGTTTACGCTTGCTCATGACTGTATAGCTCAGATTAAGCCGTGCGAACTCGATCTGTTGGGGGTGATGGACACCGAGCTGATCAAGAAACCAATCATAAAGAGGCCTGTGATCTTCAAACTCAAGCGAGCACAGGGAGTGGGTGACACCTTCAATGGAATCCTCAAGACCGTGAGCCCAGTCATACATGGGGTAAATTTTCCAAGTATCGCCCGTACGGTGATGAGGTGCTTTCATGATGCGGTACATGACCGGATCCCGCATATTCATATTGGGATGAGCCATGTCGATTTTGGCTCTCAACACGCGGGTACCCTCTTCAAAATCCCCTCTGGCCATGCGCATGAACAGTTCCAGATTCTCCTCAACGGAACGATTGCGGCAGGGGCTCTCCTTCCCCGGCTGTTTCAGAGTGCCGCGGTATTCGCGGATCTGCTCCGGGGTAAGATCATCGACATAGGCCTTTCCCGCCTTTATAAGCTGCAGAGCATAGTCATGCATTCTGCTGAAATAGTCGGATGCGAAATAGAGATGCTCTCCCCAGTCAAAACCAAGCCACTTAACGTCCCTCTTTATGGCTTTTATGTACTCATCCTCCTCCCTGGAGGGATTGGTATCATCAAAACGCAGGTGGCATTCACCCCCGAATTCCTGTGCCATGCCGAAATCTATGCAGATAGCCTTGGCGTGTCCGATATGAAGATAACCGTTCGGTTCCGGCGGGAAGCGGGTTACTACCTTGCCGCCCCACTTGCCGCTTTTCATATCCTCTTTGATGACTTCCCGAATAAAATTTGAAACCGATGGTTCCGTATTGTCGGTGCCAGGATCACTTCCCCTGTTTTTATCTAACGAACTCATTCATACCTCAAAGAGAAAAATGGTTACAGACAAGAACATCATTACGTACTGCTGCTGCATTCTATTTGCTAAACTTCGTAATCCACTACAGCACGGTCGGTGCGTACATCCACCACAAACTGAGCCACTTTTTTATGAGAAGGATGCTGCTGATAAAGTTCCAGATCCTCCTTTGTCCTGAACTCGGAGAAGAGAGCGATATCCCAGGCTGACGGGTCCGGATTCAGATTCAAACCGACTTCGATTGAAACTATCTGGGATATTTCCCCTTTGAGCGCTTCCAGTTGTCTTTTGATAAGAAGAGCATTTTCAGCTTTGGTTTTGCCCAGAGCGTTATCCGCGAGCCTGAAAAAAACGATATGCTTGATCATTGTGCCTCTTTTCCTTTTATGAACTCTATTGCTTTGTCGACTCTCCGCAGTACAGTGTCTTTACCGAGCATTTCCAGCAGTTCAAAAAGCCCCGGACCGAAACTCACCCCGCTCACAGCCAAGCGGGTTGGATGAATCAACTTTCCAGCTCCAACCTCCCTGCGTTCAGCAATCCCGCGGAACCGTTCCTCGAGTTTCTGATGAGTAAAATCCTCTATCCGAGACAACTCGTTCTTGATCTCTGTGAGAAAGTCCGCGGCTTCAGGTTTGAAATTCTTCTTTGCAGCTTTCTGCTCATAGGATTCTGGATCTTTGAAAAAATAGAAGGTGTTTTCAATAAGCTCGGTAATCCTTTTTGACCTTCCCTTCATCAGTTCTATGATATTCAGAATTCGAGAATCCGTTTCTGCTGTATCCTGAGGTACCCAGTTACGCTCTTTCCATCCACTCAGCACTTCGGAAACAAGCGACTCGGAGGAACGTTCGGCCATATAAAGACCATTCATCCACTCCAGTTTCTTTTCATCCAGAACCGACGCCTTGGGTGATACCTGTTCAAGTGAAAAGGCTTTTACAAGTTCCTCTTTAGACATTTTCTCCCGATCATCACCAGGAGCCCAGCCCAGAAGAGAGAGAAAATTGAAGAGCGCTTCCGGAAGAAAGCCGTTGCGCTTGTAATCCATTACCGAAGCAGCGCCTTTGCGTTTTGAAAGCTTTCCCCCGCTGGGCGAAAGAATGACCGGAAGGTGAGCGAACTTCGGGACCTCCCAGCCAAAAGCCTCGTAGAGCAGAACATGCCGTGGGGTGGACACGATCCACTCATCGCCCCGAAGGACATGAGTGATCCGCATACTGTGATCATCCACAACATTGGCCATATGATATGTGGGAAAGCCATCGGTTTTGATCAGCACCAGATCATCCAGGACATCGCTCTGGTATTCTATGTATCCCCTGATGAGGTCCTCGAAACCGACCGTACGCCCCAGAGGAATTTTAAAGCGGATCACATACGGGACATTATCCTTCAGCTTCTGATCGATCTGTTCCCGGGGAAGATCTCTGCAGTGGCGATCGTATCCCGAAGGGCATCCGCTTTTCTCCTGCTCTTCTCTGAGCTGAGCGAGTCTCTCAGGCGAACAGAAACAGCGGTAAGCAGCTCCGGAATCGAGGAGCTGCTGAGCATGCTGTTTATAGAGGTCGAGCCTTTCGGACTGCATGTAGGGCCCGAAATCACCCTCTTTCTGAGGTCCCTCATCCCAGTCCAGGCCAAGCCACTCGAGGCTTTCGAAGATCTCCTTGAGTGCGCCTTCCACAAAACGGCTTCGATCGGTATCCTCAATGCGCAGAATGAAAGAGCCCCCGTGATGGCGGGCGAAAAGGTAATTGAAGAGGGCGCTTCGAGCACCACCGATATGCAGGTATCCTGTAGGTGAGGGGGCAAACCGGACGCGTACTTTTTCAGCCATTCACAGCTCCTAATCTCTTTTCTCAGGTTCTCTTAAAATCTAGTTAATATACCACTTTACAGACCTGGGAACAATGGGCCAGAAACAGCGGAATGCTGAACCGTACCTGACCTAAATGCTACAATAAAAGGCCTGTAAAAAATATTATTTCCTGGTTGCATTTAAACGGATTTCATGGTAGAATATTTTGTCGTAGCATAGGGCTAATACATCTTACTGGGAATCAACAACTTACGATGATGGACAAAACAATTCTCATAGTCGACGATGCCAAAGAAATCCGGCAGCTGGTTAAAGCTACTCTCGAGTTCGAGGGTTGTACAGTTGTGGAGGCCAATAGCGGCTCCCAAGCAGTTGAAGCAGCGTTGGAGTTCATGCCTGATCTTATCATCATGGATATGGCCATGCCCGGTGAAATGAACGGTATTGAAGCTACCAGAGCCATCAAACAGAACAAGAACACCTCCGGATGCAAAATAATCATGCTTACCGGCTCGGACGGTGCGCTCCGGGAAGAAGCACATGAAGCCGGAGCTTCGGAATTTTTCAATAAACCGTTCAGTCCGCTACACCTGATTAACAAAGTTGAAGAACTGCTTGGAAAGGAAGGCTGAAATGTCCTCCGGTGATAGTGATCCGAAAGAACCTGTCGGTTTGAACGAAAGCGAGCCTGATTACTACACCCTTTACCTTCGCGAAAAAAGGCGCAACAACGAACTACAACAGGAAATCCAGTTTTACCAGTCAGAAACCAGGGATATCAGGCGTCAGCTCGCAAATATTCATGAACATGCCAAAAAGAAACGCCGCGATCTGGCCTTCTCCAACGAACAGCTGAAAGAAAAGCAGCGGGATCTTGCTCTGACATACAGTCAGTTGGAAAGATTCGCCACCGACCTCGGTTTAATCAATTCAAATCTCAAAAAAACCAACAGAGAGCTGCAGGAAGCCTACAAAGACACCATTCACAGATTGGTACTGGCTAGCGAATACAAGGATAACGAAACCGGCGACCACATAAACCGCATGTGCCGCTACAGCGCTCATCTGGCTGAAATAATCGGCCTCTCCAGACAGGAAATCGAAGAAATCGAGTTTTCCGCACCGATGCATGATGTAGGCAAAATCGGCATTCCTGACAATATCATTCTGAAAAACGGCAAATTGACCAACGAAGAATTCGACATCATCAAATCTCACACTGTGATAGGAGCCGGCATTCTAAAAAGTTCCAAATCCGGGTCATCGAATGAACCGCGTATACTTGAATGTGCCAGAGAAATTGCGCTCTTTCATCATGAGAAATGGAACGGCCGCGGATATCCCGAAGGGAGGAAAAAGGAGGAAATACCGCTTATAGCCCGAATCGTGGCCATCTGCGACACCTTCGACGCGCTCACATCAAAGCGACCCTACAAAAACCCCTACCCCATCGAGGTATCCTGCGATATCATCCGCAAGGAAAAAGGGGAACATTTCGATCCGGATCTGACTAAGGCGTTTCTGGACAACATTGACGACTTTGCCAGGATAAAAAAGGAAATCGACAACACTGACGAGATTGTAAGCGACTTCTCCTGGAGCGAAAGGGATAGAGTCGGTTAACATGTAAAAGTCCGGAAAAAAACCGAATTGATCTAAAGAATTCATTATTCACACACAACAAAAGATATAGCTGCCCATGCGAATTCTCATAATCGGCGGGACAGGCAACATTTCCTCATGCGTGACAGAGCGGCTGTTGGAGAGCGGCAATTCTTTGACACTGGTAACCTCCGGAACCCGCCCGGTCCCGTCAGGCTGCAAGCACATCAGAGCAAACCGTTTCGATTCATACGAATTTGAAAAGGCATTAAGAAACACAGAATCCGATGTGGTTGTTGATTTCATGGCCTTCACACCCAAACACCTCCAGAGTGACTACAGGGTGTTTGAAGGCAGAATCAAGCAGTTCATTTTTATAAGCAGCGCAACCGTCTACCACAAACCGCACGTAAAACTGCCCATCACGGAGCTGACACCCCGAAAAAACCCGTTCTGGCCCTATGCACAGGAAAAAATCGCCTGTGAGGAATATCTGGAATCGGTTCACGGTGACAACTTCCCCGTTACAATCGTCCGTCCATCCCACACATTCGGTAACACATGGATTCCCTCTCCAATAAACGGGTGCGGATTCACCATTGCGGGAAGAATCCTTGAAGGAAAGCCATTCATTATTCACGACAAAGGTGAATCACTCTGGACTCTCACCGCCTCATCCGATTTTGCATCAGGTCTGGTGGGGCTTATCGGAAACAAAGACGCCGTCGGTGAGGCATTCCACATAACCAGCGATGAAAACCTCAGCTGGAACTGCATCTATGAAGAACTGGGTAGAGCTCTCAATACGCAAATCCGACCGATTCACATACCCTCAGAATTCATTGCGAAAGTCTACCCCGACGCACTGGGAATGCTCATGGGCGACAAACGTGAGGACGGTGTGTTCGACAATTCCAAAATCAAAAAATTCGTTCCCGGATTCCAATGCAGGAAACACTTTTCGGATCAGATCAGACAATCCGTGAGCTGGTTTATGGAAAACCCCGAGCGTCAGGTGTGCGACCCGAATGAAAACAGGCTGATAGATTCGATTATTTCAGCATGGAGACATGCCGGGTAACGTTCCGCCCGAATTCCAGTGTTCAGAACTAATCTTCTTTTCCGATTTACCTTTCGGTAGAACTACCGAAATCAGCAGGCTTATCCAAGACCGAACGCAGCTATCGTTTGGGAAAGAACCGTCTTTTCTGCTCACGCCACTTCTGGGGTTCTTTCAAAGTGTGATCGGGGTAGCGTTCAATCAGGTTCTGCAGTTCTGTTCTGGCAAGGTTGGCATCCGGATCACGCTCAGGATCAAGATTGAGGTAGCGATTGAACCAAATCATGGACGATTCGGGATCCTTCTTATAGAAGCGATAAAAGAAAGCGATATTCTTGGCGATTTGGGGATCCCTGGGATCGAGAGCCCAGGCTTTTTTGAACATCCGCTCAGCATCATCGAACCTGTCGGTTTCGGCATACAATATGCCCAGAGCCAGCACAGCTTCCGAGTTTTGCCTGTCACAGGCAACCGCAGTGTTGAACTGCTCCTCAGATTCCCCGAAACGCCCCTGTTTTTTGTAAAGATTACCGAGCAGAATCATCGCTTTGACATTTTCGGGTTCGAGAGCGAGAACCTCCAGAAAACACCTTTCCGCTTCATCAGCCATAGGGTGCGAAATCCAGTTGTCGGGATTCACTCCGTAACTTCCCCACTGCTCCCTCCTTAGCTGCTGCTCGAGAATACCGAAAATGATTTGCCCACGCAGAACACGTTCGCGGATTCGGTTTCCATTTCGGAACTCCACTTTATTCAGTACTGAAAGGGCCTCCTGGTACTTGCCTTTCTTCAAAAGACGTTCGGTGGAGTTGAGCGACGGCGAGTAATGATTGTAGATGAACTTTATGGCGACACTCGCCCCCAGGAGCAGGAAGGCGCATATGACACCGCTGATAAGAATAACCGGAAAAGAGAGCCCGTTTCTTTCAAAATCCGAACGCCTACTGCTCATCCACTACTTCCCGATAGTAAAACTGCTGACATTTTCAAATGTAACCGAATACCTCCCGTGGTCACTCCTGCCGACCAGCCCGTTATCCGCCGAAATAAAACACGTTCCCTTATCCGATGCACCGAGGCTCGAACCGTCAGACAGTTCGATCTGCGCCCCCAGATACAGTTCACCATCGACAGCAGTAGTAACAGAAGGATCAATGCTGCAGGTTTTCACAACTTTGAGCGGCAGCTCTCTTCTGACTCCTCCACAGTACACTTTCAGAGCAGGGTACTTCTGAAGTTTCACTTTCTTCAATTCCGCCCTGTGCTCTGACTTGTCCACAACGGTTCCGCTCAGGGCACACCCGCAGACAGTCAGCCCGACGCAGAGCGTAAACCAGAGAAGAACTTTCATCAGACTGTCGCCTTCTGAGCCTCGAGAAATTCACTCTGGGAATTGTAGGTCTGAATAAGCCGGTTTATTCCCACCATCTCAAGCACCCGCCTGACCTGATTATCCTCAGCTATGATGAAAACCGAACCGTTGTTCTCCTGCACATCGCAGAGACAATGAATGAAAATGCTGATTCCTGCGCTGTCCAGATAGGTGGTGCGCTCCAGATTGAAAACAAAATGATGATGTCCCTCTTCGATAAGGCCTGAGATCTCATCATCAAGGATTTTGGTGTTTGCATCAGTATCAATGTTGCCGACAATATGAATCATTTTGAATTTTTCGACCGGCTCAATTTCATACTGCATTCCAACCTCCTTGTACTGAACTTTAAACAGTTATATCTCGCTCGAAAAAAAGGTGCACGTATCCAAGCCCGTCTTCCAGGCAACCATCCAAAAGAACCCACCCCTCTCGGATCATTTCCGCTGTGACCTGCTCAATCTCATCGAAAATCTTCCTGGGGCTTTTGTTGAAACCCACCCTAATCACCTTTTCGTGATTCTCCTTCATTCCTACCAACTCCCAGGCTCATATCCGGGCTGCACGGCAGGGATCGACTCCACCAAACGACTCATGCTCGAAAAAAGCATTCTGCCCTCTTCGATCTGCCCGGAGGACTCGCCGACACATACAGAACGCCACAAAACCTCCCGGTCCTCACTGTCCCAAAGCTCACACTCGATTTCGAACTGTTTTTTAACTCCTGCATCGAAACTGCGCACACGTGCCCCTGTCTTCAATCTGAAAACCAGTAAAAAAGGAACCTCCACAGCGTTCCAAAGCGAATCAGCTCCTTTAAGAGTAAGCACATCTCCGACGTAAAAATCGTCATAAAATGATTCAAGCCTCAACAAACCTCCACGCCTGACTGCTGAATTCTCGAATTCATCCGTTCCAACAAGGTCAAGCTCGGGATGGATTTTGCTGAACTGCTTAAGAATTGTACCGGACTCAAGCTCCCCGGCCCTGACCGGCCCCTGCTGGGAAAGCAAGGGAAGCACAGCCACTTCCACGCCACTGAGCTTGCGTCCGGAAAAAGCCGGATCGGTATAAAGATTCTGCACCGTAAGTCTCACCTGATGCGCACAACTCAACACCCCTGCCCCAAGCAGTGCCAATACTATGTGAGACCAAAATTTCTTCATATGAACCAAACCGCTTAACTGCCCGTACGATCAAATTTACCTTACCCGATATTGAAAATACACACCGTTTCTCCAAATTTCAAATTGAGTTTACCACTCAACTGAAGATTACGGCCCCGACTGCGTCTTACCCACCTTATCTGAACATTTAGGATAGTTCCCACGAATTATCTCCGAAGGCTCCATATACCTTTCAATACCATAAGTGTATCCCCCCAACAACGCATTCCGAAATGACGACTTCTCGATTCCGAGATGGAGATGTGCCCAGTAGCCACCGTTTTCGTAGCTCACCGAATTTCCGATCTGACCGATTTTCTGCCCCATTCTTACTTCATCACCAGTCACCACATCGATGAACCTTGAAAGATGACCGTAGATGACACAGAGCGTGTCCGAAGGCGGCAACACGGTTTCCACTACCACCAGACATCCCCAGGAGAGGTCGTGGGACACAGAACGCACCCGCCCGTTTGAAATTGAATGTACCGGCAGTCCCTCCATGAACCACCCCATATCCTCTCCGCAGTGATAGATTTCCCCATGCTTGTTGGCAAACGTTCCTGCATCAGGTGCATACTTGATCTTGTGTTCATACTGCTGAAAAGGGAAAATGAAACGACTGCTGATGGGAACCGTACCTGAGGAGGTATCCTCGGAATGGAACCTGTAGCTCAGGCTGGATTCGACATTGATGTTGTAGAAAAACTTCAGTTTCCGGGGAGATTCCTCATAATACTGTGGAAGATAGTCAGTCACACTTTGATACCGGCCTGATTCGATAGCCTTGATCGAGGCGATCAGCGTTGAAGCGACATAGCCGTCGTTTTCAGAAGAAAGCCACTTCTCAAGAACCCCGACAGAATCTTCCGGCCCTAGAAACCCATAGGCATTGGCAGCGCACTCCCGGATTAAACTATTATCCGATTGCCGGAATGGGGCGATCAACTCAAGGTGCTCCGGCTTGCCGATCTGGATTATCGCATTGATGTACCAGATTTTAAGCAGATCGTTTTCCGGTTTTTCCTTTAAGAGTTTCTGCCAAACCGGAATGAACTTCTCATCATGATACCTGAAATAGAGATAATAATCCCTGTCCCAGAGAAAAATATCCTGCGACACCCTTTTCTCAAGCCTCTGATGAGCCCTGAGAGCAGTAGCTTCATCATAAAAAGGAGTGTTGTGAAGCATCTGTACGGAAGTATCTATTTGGACTCTCTGAGTGAACTCGAGCTGGGAAAGCAGAGCTAAAACAAAGGAGAGATGGATCATATTCATTATAATCGCAGCAGAGATAAATTCAGCAGGTGTACTGCAGCTCGTCAAAACCAGGCCTGATAAACTCCAAGGCCTTAGG
>JBKHHW010000225.1:0-4543 GCA_046538945.1 Chitinispirillaceae bacterium
CGGCGGCATTTTTCTTGCTTTCCTTCCTCGTTATATCTGACACCGCATGACAGAAAGCTAAAAGCGAGGTGTGTATTATGGTAGTGATTACAGATGTGACCAGCAGGGTTGGTTCTCTTCTGGCCGCGGAGCTGCTCAGGACCGGAGAGAAGGTGCTGGGTATCGACGAGGAGAGAAGCAGAATGGCCCGTCTCATAAGTGACGGTATGGAAAGTGCGACGGGGGATATCATCGACCCGGTTTTTCTTTCCAGCACATTGGCGGATGCCAGCACCATGTTTCTGATTGTTCCACTGAGGGCAGACAGGGAGAATTTCAGGAGGTATTTCGTGGATGTGGGGGATTCGGTGATCAAGGCGTCCCGCGATTCAAAGCTCAGAAACGTGATCTTCATCTCCAGCATGGGTGCCGATGAGAAGGAGGAGGCGGGACTCTTGAGCGGCTACGGCGATGTGGAGGAGATTCTGGACACTCTCGAGCTGGAGAATGTCACCACGGTTCGTCCCGGCTACTATATGGATCATCTTTTGCCCAAAATAAGCATGATCAGGGAAAAGGACATGGTGGGGGATGTGATAAACAGCGATACACCTCTCTACTTCACTGATCTTAAGGATGTGGCGGTCAATCTGGCCTCCATGTACAAGAACAACTCCTATTTCGGGCGATCGAAGGTGGAGATGTATAGCGACAGAATGAGTCTGAGAAAAGCAGTGCGGATGATCGGGGAGAGTATCGATATTCCGGAGCTTCCCTTCGTGCAGATGTCCGACCAGGACTACAGAAATCACCTTATCGACGAGGGCGCTTCCGCTTCATTCGCCAATATGTACGTGGAGATGGGGCATGCCATCTCCAGGGGAGTGATGGAACCGTCTCTGATAGACACTCAGGTTCCCAATCTGCCGACCCGGCTTTCCGATTTCGTGCAGAACGTTTTTGTTCCCGCCTACAGGAGCGGATCGGAGGAGATCTGAAAAATACAGGCCGGTATCATGCCGGCCCGATTTGTACGAAGGGAGTATGTGAAATGAAACTCAATACCATGGCTGTGGGCAGCGCTTCAGGGCTGCTCTGGGGAATGGGTGCGGCATCGATCACCTTGTTCATATCGTTTTTTGAAAAGAAGATGAGCAGGAAGCCCGTTATAGGCCGGGTGTTCCGCCGGCATATGATTTCTCCCCGGGCAGGTGCGGTAGCGTTTTTCCTGGGACTTGTGGACGGATTTGTCGGTGGGGCTGTTTTTTCCTCATTGTACAATGGTTTTGTTTCCCTGTTTTCCGGGAAACGTAAAAAGTATTGTTTTTTCAGATAACAGGCAGGAGTTGCATATGGCGGTCCATAACGAGCGGCTGAAAAAGAGTGTGGAGGATCAGCTGTCATGGGACAACCGCATACGGTCGTCCAAAATAGAGATTTCTGTAACGGACCATACGGTGGTGCTGTCCGGCACTGTGCCTTCCTACTGGGAGAAGGTGGCGGCTGAGGCGGATGTGTGGACCGTTCCGGGTATCGCTTCCGTGACGAACAACCTTCTGGTTTCCGATCTTCCCCGGTATTCAGATGAGCAGATACGGGAGAATGCGGCAACGGTGCTGCGTCTCAATGAGGCTACCGGAAACGAGAATATCGAGGTGGATGTTTCAGGAGGGAAGGTTGAGCTTAGGGGGAGCGTGAACGATTTCTGGAGGAGGGCCCGCGCGGTGGATCTGGTTTCCCATGTGAAAGGGGTTATCGGGGTGGTGGATGAGATAAGTGTTGTGTCCGCCGATCAGCCCGGGGATGAGCTGGTGGCTTCGGATATAATCGAGGCCATAAAGCGCAGGGAAAATATTGACATGAATCATATTCATGTCGAGGTGGACACGGGCAAAGTTATTCTCAGGGGCAGGGTTCCGGACTGGCAGAGCTATACCGATGTTTACACTATAGTCAAGCGAACCAGAGGTGTTGCGGCACTGCGGAATGAACTGGTCATTACTCCCGAAATGTAGTTTTTTCAATTTCTCAGATTGTTTCTTCAGTTGAAACCGGCGGCCGGACACTACACCGCCGGTTTCACTTTTTATTCCTGAACAGCTGTACAATGGTTTCACTCGGAACACCAAGTCTGGCAAAAGAGGGTATGGCATTCCGTTCCAGCCGGTTTCCCAGATTCCGTTCTGCTGGGGCCGGTCTGGGGCAGACAAGGAGACGTGGTTGAGTGATGCGCACCACCCGGTGATGTTTCTCATTCTTCTGTAGAAGGGAATGCTACTCCGCCTCCAGGGAGACTTCGGGGTAGAATCCGAATACGCTCACTTCCACAAACAGTTTCGGTCTGAAGTTCTTGACATCCTTGAAAAGCTCTCTTTCACTGCTGACCAGGGCGGGGAACCCCACGCCGCAGGAGACGGAGCTATTCGAAATCGCGTTTTCGGGAAGAGAGAATTTGCATCCTGCAAACGGTTCGAAGACCCACAGGACATCCTTGAAGATGAAGATGTCGTTTTTCCATCCAGCAGTCCCTCTTATCCAGGAATTGCCGAATGAGATGCTGGGGTTGAGGACTGTGTTCACTCCCATCAGAACTACTGTGGGAGTACTTAGAAACTCGAACTGGTTTTTCAGCAGTGCGGGCGGCAGCCAGGCAAGCGAAGTCCAGGAGATTCCGAACCGCTCGAAAAGATGCCTTTCGGGGAGAACTGAAAGGGTCACCAGATCGGCTTCGAAGTCTGAAACCTCTCCCGGCATATGGAACCGGCCTAGCATTCTGATCATTTGAAAGCCTTTGGCATAGCTGGCATTCAGGCTTGGACCCAGTGCCAGGTCACGGGGGAACTGGGCCAGAACAGAAAAGGTAAGCAGGAAAGTAAGAATCAGGCAGTTCTTCAGTTTCATTCTATCTCTGTGTCATTGAAGTTCCTGTGGCAGTCCGGTCATATCAAAATAACATTGTGCGGATCTGAAATCGAAATAACATAAATCGGAATCTGAAGGCGGGGATTCCTTCGAGGCTGGGTGCAGTTTCCCGGCCGGCGTACGCCAGAAAAGTTAAAAAAGTTACCTGCGGGGTATTATTCCACGGATAATGGAAGCCGCGCATTGTTCCCAAGCTGTCTGTCACATCATAACGATTCATTACCCACAACTCAAGCTTATCCCGTTATCTTCCGATAATGATTATAAACCGTTTCTGGCAGATGGCCGGCATAAACCATGAAAAAGACACTGCTTATCATTATCGCCGCAGGACTGGCTCTGCACTGTGAAAACGCAGGAGTAGTCGTGCCGCTGTATTCGCCACCAGTGGTTTTTGTAGGAATAGTAAATGGTGAATACGACAGTTTGCCCGGCAATCTGTTTTGGCCCAACAGGTGCATGCTTATCGGCGACACTGTCCGGATGTATTTTTACTCAGAGCATTTTTCCGAGAGCAATCGCATACGGAATGGGGATCTGGTCAGAATCGATTTCTACCCGGGGCATGATACACTTTTCGGTAAAAGTCAGCTTCTATTTCATATGGCACGCTACTGGGACCGCAACACATCATACACTATTCACCCCACAGATCCTCTTTCAAAGGAGGGCAGAGCGGGTGCCAGGGTGATGAGTTTCGAGCGGTTCAGGGGAGGTGACATTCATCTCGAAGATTTCTACGCCGCAACAGGGCCGGTGCCGGGAACTATGGGTGAACGGCTGGAAATCACTAAAGGAAAAATCCGAGGTACCGTGGAATGAGAATAATGATGTTATTTTTACTGTTAATGGCGACTGCAGTTTCAGCTCAGCCTTTCCCCGGTTTCAATGATGCCGAGTGGGGAATAACACCGCAGGAGGTCAGGGAGGCCGTCGATGCGCAGCAGTGGCAGGCTGACGCCAGAGCTGAAGAATTCCCCGAAGAGATGAACGTGACAGTTTTCTCCTCCCAGGCCGATGTTGCCGGCTACAATGCCACCACCCGTTATTACTTCTGGCAGGACCGTTTCTTCCAGGCCACAGTCGAATTCCATTTCGATGATCTTGCCAATTACGACTTCAACTATAACGTATACAAAAGCGTGAGCGAGTATTACTCCGCGATTCGGAGCCGTACCCTTGTGTTTATCCGCGATGTATACACTCTGCTGGCTAAGAAGTACGGCAAAAAGGAACCGGTTTTCAAGGGACTGGATCCTCGATTTTCCTTCACCCGCCTTGATGCCTACCTCAAGCAGGAACGGTGGAATCTGCGCTACCACCCCTATGATTTCTACCAGCGCATTGTCACCGCAGCCTATGCCCGCTGGGATTTTCCCAAAACCCGCGTTTTGTTTTCCATCAACCTCTCCGCACCCGACGAACGGTTCGACTACTTACTGTCGGCCGTGTCGCTTGATCTGGAGAAAGCGGTCAATGAAGAGATGGACCGTTTGAGGATGGAGGGGCTTTAGGGCGCCTCTTTTCGGTGAGGAGATCCGTGGCGGATCGTTTTAATGGATGAGTACTTACGAGCGGCACACCTCGGCTGCGTGGATTCCGGAGGCCCGAAACGGTGTGGTAGTGTCTTTTACCTCCGGGG
>JBKHHW010000065.1:0-16734 GCA_046538945.1 Chitinispirillaceae bacterium
CGGATCAAATCCGTTTTCCTGAAAATGGGAAATCAAGTTTCTGGCTCCGTAGTATCGTATCATTGTACGATACATTTTCCAAGCCTGGGCGCAGTTTTTCAGCGGTGTTTCATAACGTCCTTTTTCGATTCTTTCGGCCATGATTCTTAGTGAAGAGCAGCGGGAGGGTTTCTGAAAAAGCAGGTCCCTGCCTGTCTGAATCAGCTCCTGATTGTCCCTTCCTGTTACCGATTCTTCCCGTGAAGAAAGCAACGCTTTTCCGACCCATAACTCAAGAAGATCAATAGCCGCGAAGATTTCCTCCACAGTGTCCGGGGCCAGAAGATCATGTTCGATGTACTGAAGTTTGTGAATTCGTGTATCGCGTTTTCTGAATTTCGAAGCGCTTCTCATCACGGCGTACATATTGTGAGTGAACCAGAAGGCGGGGAACAGAAGCAGACCTCCGGATTTCTGATCGGGTATGAGCAGGCTGAAGGGAAGTTTCACATCCAGCTCAGAACTGTAGTCACCCTTGGCACAGATGGTAAATGACGCAAAACGGCTGTTGTGCTTGAAATTGGTACACAGCCCCGGCCAGAACCCTCTTGAGGCCCAGAGTTCACCGTCATTGACCCGGCTGTTGTGGTTCGAGCCGATTGTGGCTCCAGCCGCTATGTTGCTCTGTCCGCCGATCATGGACGCAATCAGAAAAGAATTGTTGTGGTGCTGGGCATGGGAGGGCAGAAGCAGACAGTTGGCGATCTCACAGCAGGCAATCGCGGCATTGTCTCCAATGTAAGTATGGCAGATTCGTGCACTCTGACTCACCGAAACTGCCGTTCCGGTAACAACCGACGAAAATTGTGCCGCGGAGCTGATACGGCTGCCGAATCCTATTATCGAGTCTCTTATCTGCACGGCTGTGCCGATTTCGCTTCTTTCAGTTCCGTCGCTGAGAACTGTCGAATTGATTAAAGCTTCTGCACCATCCACAACGGAAGCGGGACCGATCAGCGAATCGCGAATGCATTTTACATTGATAACAACGGAACCGGCGCCGATGACACCTCTGGGCGGCCGAATGGCCTTGCTGGATGAAAGTGTCAGATCTTCAAGACGTTTCATCAACACTTTATCATCGCGGAACTTTGCCCACAGGTATGCATCCGTGCAGGTCATCCCCGGAAAAGCCAGAACCGCCCGTCCTCCGTTTTCATTTATGATTTCGATACTACTTTTTTCGAGGGTTCCGTCTTCCTTTTCGACTATGCCCGTTCCGAACGACGCGTCCGCCTTTGAACTAATTTCTCCAGCATTTAAAACGATCACGTCATTCCCTATGTACTGATTGCGGCAGAACAGCAAATTGTGCAGGGATGAATTGCTGCCGATTACCGAATCCACGATGGTAGACCTGTAAAGGCCGGTGCGGAGTCTCAGTGATCTATGCTCCAGATACTCTTTTCTGAATTCACCGATATGGACTTCACCCTCGAAACGGCACTCATGCACTCTGTCCGCCTCGAATCCGTCCTGCACATGTATGGTGTTCCAGTTTTGGGCGGAATTCCTGTTCTGAACAAGGCGGTTTTTTTCTTCAGAATTCAGTAGTCGGTAATTGTTTTTATCAAATTTGTGCCAGGACATGGTATCTATCATAAATACTCCGGAAAATCCTTGGGTGATAGTGAAAATTGCCGCGTATTTCTCATGCTGAAAATAAGATAAATAATGGACACAGCAAATATCATTCAGAGCCCTGATTTACAAAATATGGAGCCTGTTGTTTCGTTATACATGTTTGGTGCCATGATTTAACTCAAAAACGGTTGTTGCTATGAATATCCTCGACGAACATCACTTCAAAAAATTCTTTCATAATGCCCTGGTGGGTATATCTGCCCATAAAGGCAGGCTTTGGGCTCAGAACAGAAAAGAAAAAGGCGCTTCCTTTTACTTCACTCTACCAGCGTGCCCGAATGGCTGACAGCTTGTTCCGCAATAGCTTTGGCGGCCTTGAGAACGACTGGTGGATTATCTTTCAGTTCATAAATATCCCAGAATCTGCCCGTTCCCGACGTGTCTTTCAGGCTGTATGACGAGGCGTAAAGCGATGCAAGCAGCATTTCGTTACCGTAGTGATCAGTCAATGTGTCCTTGGGAAGAAGTATTAAGGTCAGATCTCGGACGGCGGGCATATCGTAGTAACAGAGGGAACGGAAGTAATTGATCCAGTGCTGTTGCTCTTCTGTTAAGGAAAATGTGGATATCTTCTTTTCGGTTACGTCCCATAATTCCCGCATTTCATCGGCGGAAAGATAGGGAAGGGTTTTCTGAAGGAGCTGAACTATGGCGCTTTGGAGTTGTAGAAATGTGACTCTGTGAGGGTGTGAGAAAGCATGGTCCAGAACAAAAACAGATGCCGACGCAACATCTCTAACCGTATCTTCAATCCCCATACTCCCAATCATCTCTTCTGCGAGGTATTTAGCTTCCCTGATCACCTCAAGATTTCTGATTTCAGGAATTTGTCTGTGAGTGGCAAGGCTTACATAACCGGTGTCCTGAAGAAAAATTTTTCTTAAAGGTATCATGAATTCATTTATTGCATCTATCTCTTCCACAACATTGCTCAGATATCTGGACTTTACCGCGTAGAGATCCACAAATGAGTGGTAGTCACTGTTGGGAGGGTAGTGGTAGGTGTCCAGAAACGGTTTTAAAAATGTATTATCCGCAAATCGGATATGCTTGAAATCATCTTTTGATTCAAATCCGATTTTTTTCAGGTTGTCTGCTACTTCCTCTATCCGAAACACGTCTCTTTTTATGCTGATGTCGGTGTTTTCATTTCTGGAGGCAATGATGATCAGGTCCGAACCCACCAGATACATTTCATACTTCGGGAAGGATTCCCCCAGAGCTTTGAGAATGGATGCCAGAATCGAAATGTCGGCCTCGTATATATGAAACCACTGCACCAGAATGCCGTCTTCGTCAAGATTCTTTCTGGCAACCCGGAAGAATTCTCTTGAAAAGAGGCTTGAGACACCGCTGACCCAGGGATTTGACGGCTCTGAAATAATCAGATCATAGGTGTGATTCTGAGAAGAAAAGAAGGTTTTGGCATCTTCGTAATGAATCCGGCACCGTTTGTCAGTGAAGGTGTTAGATACTTTGGGTCCGAATTTCCGGGCCAGTTCCACAACGGCCGGTTCTATTTCCACTACATCCACCCGCTCGAGACCCGGATCGGAAAGGAGATGGTGGGAGGTCATACCCGCTCCCATTCCTATTACCGCCGCGTTTTCAGTTTTTTCTCTGACACTCATGGGAAGAATGCTCAGAAGACTCATCGTATACTCATCTGAGCTGAACTCCTCACTCATCCCTACGCTGGCATCCGGTTTCCCGTTTGTGGAGAGAACCATGTTTTCTCCTGATTTGAAGAGAGTCACCGATGCAGTTCTGCCATCCTTGTGAGCGATGACGTGTTTGCGATTTGAGATCTGGCCGTAACGGAATACTCCGGATGAGATTTTTACAGGATCCACTTTTGAAAAAGCCAGCGTAATCAGTACAATCAGTATGCATGCCGGGCGCAGTGCGGTCTTGAGCAGGCTGTAGCGGGTTTCTCTGAATCTGGACAGTATATATAATCCCAATCCGATGTCGATTATTCCTCCTATCGAAATGAGGTATTTGAGACCTACAAGCGGCATCAGTATCCATACCGCTACAATCACTCCCGCAATGCCTCCGAATGTGTTTACCGCGTACACCTTGCCTATCGCTTCTTCTCCGAACCCTTTTTTGTATAAAAGGTGGATGATCAGAGGTATGACCATTCCGGCGCATATCGTGGAGGGGAGCATGATGATCATGCAGATGAGATGGCTGAAAATATTGAAAAATATATATCCCTGTTCGCTCTCCTTCAGTCCGTCGAGAATAAACACCATGAATTCGAACATGTTGCTGTATGAGAAGAGGGTGAGAAGGGCACTGGCTCCCATTATCACTTGTACTATTCCCAGAAAACGGGGAACATTCTGTATCCGGTCCAGTCTGTTTCTTACAAAGAAACTCCCCAGTGCGAGTCCCAGAATGAATGCGCTGAGCATCAGTTCGAAAGAGTGGGTGGAACTCCCCAGAACAAGGCTGAGCATCCGGATCCATCCGATTTCGTAGATAAACGATGCCCCCGCGGTTATGGCCGATGCCCAGAGGAGGGGATAGTAGTATTCGCGTTTGTCCCGGAGCGTTACGGTTTTTTTTGTGACGTTCCGGGGGCTTTGAGATGAAGCCTGTATACGGACCAGGTCTTTGTCTATCAAATAGAGCGCCAGGATCGATATTCCCACAAAAATGTCTATGAGGCCACCTGCGGTTATAGCACCTCTCAACCCGGCGATTTTCACAAAATAGAACCCGCTTAAAAGTACCCCCAGCGAAGCGCCCATCGTATTTACAAAGTACACAACGGACACCTTGTATCCGCTCAGTCCGGGAAACCTTCTCAGCACACCTCCCGCCATGAGCGGGAACGTGGCACCGAGGAGAATGGACTGGGGGAGAATGACAAGCGAGGCGGTGATCCATTTATATACATTTGTGAGAAGGGAACTGTTAAGAGACGGTATGATTCTGTCGAAAGAGAATTCGAGATAGGATATGAACACCCCGTGGAAAACGACGCCAAGAGTTCCAAGCGCAATCTCCACAACGGCGTAAACCAGAAGCAGATTACGGAACTTTTTCGACCACTCCGCGGAAATCCAGGACCCCACCGCCATCCCTCCCATATAAATAACCAGCACCAGAGTCTGGGCGTAGGCGGCATGACCGAGAAACTGCTTGAGATATTGTGACCAGATGGATTCGTAGATCAGACCGGAAATGCCTGAGATGAAGAACAGTAGAAAGAAGACATACACCAGTGCGGAGTCTCTTTTCATGAATCAGGCATACCTTTCATATCGTGATAGTTTTCAGCTAATGAAAATAAACAGTTAACCGTTTAATACGGTGAAAAAACGCTCAGAACCGGTTCATCAGATCCTTTTCCGGTCTAACAATATAGCATCTTCGAAGTGTCTGAATACATCTTTATTAGTGATGTCCAATAAAAATTGGTAGATTGAATTAAAAAAGTCCAGAAAGTTCTGATGCGGTTGCGCGTCTGCTGGAAAATTCCGATAATTTTACCCCGGTTCGCTGATCATGAATCTCAAATAAAGGTGAAAATGAACAAAAATTCCATTTCCATACTGTTTCTGATATGTATCTCGTCCATTATGGTGTCCGCTGATGAATTGACTGTAGTCCTTAGTGGTGAAACCCATGCCATGCTTCATTCGTGTGATTGTCCCGAAGAGCCCGGCGGTGGTCTGGCCCAGAGAGCTTACCTGCTCAAAAGTCTGGATAGTGAGCATCGTCTGCTGCTTGATGCAGGAGGTTTTGCCGCCGGGGGGATATACGACACCTACACTCAGGGAAGAGCGAACGACTCGCTCAGAACTGTTCGCACGGTCAGAGCCATGGGCGAAATGGGCTACGATGCAGTCGCTGTGGGTGATGATGATCTTCAGTACGGAGGCGAATGGCTAGTTGAACAGGCGGCCAAAGCCGGGCTTCCGCTGGTTTCCGCTAACAGCTTCAAAGCCGACGGCACTCTTCTGACAGCTCCGTATCTGCTTGTGCGCAGAGGAGATGAGACCTACGGGATAACATCCGTTGTCACAAATGAAAAACTGCTCTCTATAGGTCAGGATGTGGCTATAGGCGACCCGTCTGAGTCCCTGAAGAAGATATGGAAAGAGCTTGAGGAGAAAAGTGATCATCAGATCGTTCTGTCTCACCTGGGGGAAGAGGAGACTGTTTCTCTTCTGAAGGAGTTTCCCGGGGTTTTCATAGCGGGTAACGGGCATCGGAAAGTGTCTTCAAAGCCCTTTGAAATGATCGGTGAAACTGCCCTTATGAACTTCGGCTTTCAGGGAAAAGCGTTGTCTTATGTAAGATTCAGCAGGTCGGCAAAGGGACATGAGGTTAGTAAGGGTGGGTGGTTGAATGTGGAGAGAGGTTTGGAGAAGGACAGCACGGTTGCGGCACTCCTTTCCGAGCCGCTGCAGGATGAGGTTACATCGGTTGATTTGTACATAATGAGTCAGTGTCCCTATGGAATTCAGGCATTGGGTGATCTTGTCGGTTTACTGAGAGTGTTTCCGGATGCGGAATGGAACCTGTGGTTTATAGGGGAAGCGAGCGGGAATGAGTTAAGCTCTCTTAATGGTGAGGAGGAAATCAGGGATGAGATGCTTTGGCTTGCGGTGGAGGCTCTCTATCCATCCCGGTATGGGGAGTTTCTCTACTACAGGGCATCCAGTCAGGAGCCGACGGAAACTGTGCTTGATAAAATGGAGCTGGACGGTGAAAGAATCGCTTCCTGGGTCGAAGGTAATGGAAAAGATGAGCTGAAGCGGCATTATCTCAGGTCCATGAGGCTCAAAATCAATGCATCTCCGACAGTGTATATCAATAATGCTCCCTACGAAAAAAGTATGGGGAAGGGGAGGCTTGTCTGGGAGGAATGCAGAAGACGCAATGGAGAGCCTGAGGCCTGCGGGTCTGTTCCGGAGTGTCTGGAAGACGCTGATTGTCGCAAGGAGGGGAAGTTGGGCAGTTGCGAAGCGCTGGAGGGTGAAAAGCCGAAATGCGTTTTCAGCAATGACGCCCAGTTTCTGCTGACTGTCGTTGTTGCCGATTCCGTACTGGACAGTCCCGAGGAGGCGGTTGTTTCCGCGACGGTGGACCTGTTGCCGGGGGCGCAGGTGGAAAAAGTGCGGTTTTCCTCTGGTAAGGGACAAAGAATCGTTCAGAAGTACAAGCCTCAGGCGCTACCTTTTTTCGTTTTCGACAAAGCTGTAGAAGGTGCTCACAATTTCTCCTCCATACAGAATGTTCTGCTTGAACGGGAGGATGGTTTCGTGTTCAGGGATGGGGCTGTCAAGACGAACTTTTTTCCTCTCCGGCCCGAGGTGTCCGGTGTCGTGGAGCTGCTTGTTGACCCGCTCATGCCGGATGTGGGGCGGGTTCTGGATGTGGTGCTGAATCATAAGAAAAGTGCCGGCAAATTATCGGTGCGCCCCCTTCTGTTGAAAGATCCGGCTCTGGAGTCCTCATTTGCCCTGGATAAGGTCAGAAGAGAGGAGAGTGTGCGGTGGCTGCTGCTTTCCGGGAAGTATCCGGGTAAGTTTCTGAAATATCTGAAGCATTATTCGGATGATCCGGCTTCTACCTTCTGGTTCAGGTGGCTTGAAAAGGTGGGGATACGGCAGAAGAAGTTTGTATCGGAGTTGGATAAGAGCTGGTCTGTGCTGGGTGAGCATTGGGAGAGGATCGGTTCATTGGCTGTAGAGGATCCTGTGGTGCTTCTGGTCGACAACCGTATGCTGGTGACAGTGTCAGGAGAGAGGGACCTTGAAAAATATCTGGATGAGGTGTTTGGGAGTAAGTAGGTAGATTTCTGATTTCGTGATTTTCGGGGTGGGGCTGTCTTGAATGAGGCGGCCTTTTTTTTTGTGGTCTGCCCGGTGCTGGGCGGGCAAATGAGGCGCGCCTGCTTGGTGTGAGAGGTCAAAGGGTAAAAAACCTTCCCCCCTTTACTCGTTTCGGTGTGTTCGGTCTGCTCCTTGCTAGTTATTTATAGGTGATGTTCTGGTTCGCGAGTCGGATCTGAAGCGTTTTAGCTTTTCCCGGTTTGTGCGAACGATGACGTGAAGGGAAGGAGGGGTTGATGTCTGGAAGGGGAATATTCGGTCTGGTTGTTTCTTTATCAGTGGTGTTCTGGTCCTGTTCTCCCCGTCTGGGAGGCGAGGGCAAATATGAAGACACGGTTCCAGGTGAGATAGAGAAAGTGATCGGGGAGAAGTGTCAGGAGGGGTTGTATGCGGTGGGCACCGCTGTGGCGGGCGATGAGATGGTGGCTGTGAACAGGGCGTCCATGCAGGCGAGGGCTGAAATTGCCCGTCAGTTCGAGGCTCAGGTGAATGTTCTCCAGAAGGATTATCAGGAGTCGGTGAGTGAGAGGACCACCGGGGAGTACTCGCAGGTGATGGAGGTGTTTGCCACTCTTGAACTCAACGGTTCTCAGATCATCAAGTCTATGGTGAGAAAGGAATCTGACGGTCAGTACTCGGCCAAGGTGCTTGTGGCGGTCACGGCTCAGCGGATGAAGGAGGTTGTTGATGAGCGGTTAAGGGCTTTTACCTCGTTTAGAGCATCCAAAGCCTACAAGGAGCTGGAGGAGAGGGTGGAAAGGGAAAGAGAGCGGGAAACCCGGTCGGAGGAGGAAGAAATCTTCTAGGGTTATCGTTTCGATAAATGGAAGTAAAGCGGCGCATGTGGGTTGATTCGGATGCGCCGCTTTCTTTTATGCGCCATCTGTTTCCGGTGGCATGGATGTTGTTTCTCTTATGTCATTAGAGCCGGTTATTTTGCCGTAGCTGCAGAGGTTTGCCAGATGATCTATAAAGCCAGTTTGTTCCTGTTTTTTGTACTGGTCACTACCACTCTGTCTTCCCATGCTCATTCGGGAGCGGTGAGCAGGGTGTCGGCAGACCGGGAGGGGTATCGGTTTCTGAGCTGTTCCTTTGACAACAGGATGAGGCTGTGGGATGTGGGCAGCTGTTCTCTGGTCCAGACATTCAGTTTGCCCCGGGCGGGGATCGGGCAGCTTTTTTCCTGTGCGCTCAGTCCTGACGGGCGTCTTGCCGCGGTGGGGGGGTGGTATGGTACTCCATCTGGAATTCAGCACCGGATTCATCTGTACCGAGTTCGAAACAATTCTTTTCTGTATACCATTAATGTGGAAAGCGCGGTGCTGGATCTACAATTTTCTGGTGATGGTTTAAAGATTGCCGCGGGGCTAAAAAGAGGTGGCGCTCGGGTGTATGATGTGTCCAGCGGAAAGCGGCTTGCCGCGCTGCAGGCAGCCGGAAGTGTCTACGGTTGTAGTTTCGACGGGCGTGGCAATCTGATCGTGGCAGACGGAGAGGGCGTGGTGCGTGTATATGAAAACGGCAACAGGCTTCTTTCAAGCCGTCTGTTGGAAGACGATGCGGCACCGGTGAGCGTGGCGCCGTCTGCTGACGGGACGCTGCTGGCTGTTGGAGTGGAGAATCCGGCTTCAGTTAAAGTCCTTTCCCTGCCATCTCTGGCTGTTGTCGGTGAGTTTAGGGTTCCGGACTGGAGCAGGAGCGGAATGGTGCAGGTGGGCTGGTTTGGCAATAACACTGTTATGGGCTCCTATTTCCGGTCCGGAAGGGGAATGAATTCTTTTTTCTTTCGCTGGGAGAGGCAGACCGGGCATCTGGAGAAATCCGCTTTGGGTACATCGGGTATTCTCGATCTGGGGGTTTTGCCGGATGGAACCGTGCTGTTCGGCGGGCAGGAGGGGGATCTTGGCCGCATCGATTCAGGAGGCGCTCCGGTGTGGCATCACAGAGCAGTTTCCGGAAAAAAAGGGGGGAAGTTCGCTCTTGAGGTGGGTTCAGTTCCTGATCCTGCGGTGGTGACCGACAGTGTGATATCCCTTATGGTTGAGCTGACTAATGAAGAACCATTGGTTGATATAGAGGTTTTTGTCAATGGAGAGAGAAAGACTTCTCTGTTCACCCAGGTTCTTTTCGAACTTCACAGCAGAAGAAGACGGGTTCTGGTTCCTCTGCAGAAAGGGAAGAATAGAATCGAGCTGTGGGCCCGGGGTGTGTCCGGGCGCAAGGCGTCGGTGGAGATTGTGATAACCCGAAGGGATTCCTCATGAAAGCGGAAAAAATTCTTCTGGTGCTTCTCTTTTCGGTTCAGCTTCGGGCTGCACAGGCTCCTGAATGGGTCAGGGGATTTGGAAGTGGGGGCCGATTCTCCTCTTCGCGCTATATTACCGGTTATGGCATCGCTAATGTGGAAAACAAGGATGGTGTGGGTGAAAGCATGCAGCTAGCGAGAGAAAGTGCGGTTTCCATGCTTGTGTCCTCGATCAGGAGCACTTTCACGGTTCGCAACAGGGTGGAATCTGTTTTCAGCAGGCGTTCGGGAGAGAAAGAGCGGGTGCTGGAGGAGCTGTCGAGTTCTGTTCTGAGCGAGGGAAGGCTGCAGTTGGAGAATATGGGTACAGAGCTATATCATGATGAATCTGGGAGGAAGGTGCATGCTCTTGTCTGGATAGACAGGGGGAATCACGCCCGGGTTCTTCGGTCCAGAATGGCGTCAGCCGCCTCGGCTATTCGGCTTTTTAGGGAAACTTTTGAGGACAGTATGGCGGAGGGCAAGTATGATCAGGTCCGAATGCTTTACCCTTTGGTGAATGAAAAGTTTAGTACGTTTGTCGAGGATGGTTACACGCTGGAGCTTTTCGGGGGTGTTTTAGCTGAGGATTACGGTCCGCTCATCACCTACATGGAGCAACTCCCCGTTCTTGTTCGCCGCAGGCCGGCCCGGAGCTGTGATGCAATGTCATCTTTAGTGGTTTCGGATCTTCTCTCACAGTTTTCACCTGAGGAGCAGAGCACAATCGCGATAACGGCTCCCAGAACAATAAGGGGTGAAGTGAGCCGTTTCAGTCTTGTTCTGGGCGAGAAGCTCGAGCGGGAGCTGGTCCGTAGGGGAAAAATGAGCGCGGTTCAGGCCGGCAGCGATGAAAGCAGAGCATTTTCCACTGGCGGAGCAGTGGAGTTTGCCACCAAATCCGGAGCACAATATCTGCTTACCACTTCGTACTCTCAGGCTGGGGAGGAGATTCAAGTCTCTCTGAAGGTGCATGACCTTGCCGGGGGGCGGGTGGTGGCCACTTCCTTTGATTACATGCATTCGGATGTGATTGCCCGTATGGATGATGGTACTGTTCCCGGACTGGGGCCTCATTTCGAGATCTGGGCCGGCAGCGGACTAGAGGAGATCGAAAAGGGTCACAGTTACCGATTCTACGTCCGCACGGCCGGGCCTCTTTATCTCAGGGTTCTGGTCAGGCTGGATAACGGTATGGTGCTGGTTCCTGATCCGATGTTCAAGAACTTTTTCCTCGATGCGCACAAAACTCCATATGCTTTGCCGGGGCTGTTCGTGATTGATTCATCTTTGCCCTGCACCTCGCTTGAATTCCAGGTATCCGCCCGTCCTTTCGGACAGCTTGATCTGAAGGCGGTGGTGATTGGGGGGAGGGTGTATGCTGCGGTTGCGGAGGGCAGAATCGGTAGTGAGGGAGAGGTGATGCGCAGGAGGATAAGGGTGGTTGAAGGTCGGCAAAGCGGGTAGCGGGGCCGTGGCATGGAACTTGCATTCCTCAGTTGAAAAGCAATTCTCAATTCTAAGAAGTCAGGATTTCAGAAGCTATGAAAGGTATGATCGCATTTTCGGTGCTTTTTCTTTTTCTCGGTATCGGTACTGCTGACGAGCTGGTGATAGACACGTTCAGCAACTGTTTTTCCGACAAATTCCCCAATCTTCCCTGCGGATGGGGACCATCCCAGAAGTGGCGGAATGTGGAAATGTACTCGATCCGGCAGGAACAGGGTAATCATTTCATAAAGGCCAGGACTGATGGCGGAGTGACCACGATAGGCAGGCCTGTCGATTTTTCTCTTGATAAATACCCCACTCTTTCCTGGAACTGGCGTGTTCATTCTCTTCCGGAGGGGGGCAATGAGAGCATAAAGGAGAAGGGGGATAGTGGCGCGGCGGTTTACGTGATCTTCAAGGGAAGTTTCTTCAGAAATCATATTCTGAAATACGTTTGGAGCGCGGAGCTTGAGCGGGGTACTCTCACGGAGAGTCCCTACAATTCCCGCACCAAAATCGTGGTCTTGAGAAGTGGAGAGAGGGAGAAGGGGAAGTGGGTTGAGGAATCGGTTGATCTTCTGAATGATTACCGGCGCCTTTTTAAATCAGAACCTCCGCCGGTGGTCGCTATTGCCATAATGAGCGACGGTGACAATACCAAATCCCTTGTGGAGGCTGATTACGACGATTTCAGACTAAGCGGACATAAATGAAGGTATCCATTAGAACTGTTGCGGGGATCGTGGGTATAACCGCGGCCCTGGTGTGGTCCGTTCGGGGAGTGGTTTTCAGTGATGTATTGGAAATTATTTCTAATGCGGACCTGCTGCTTGCCGGGGTGGTGCTTTTTCTGACTGTTTTGAATCTGGTGATCAGGGCTGCAGTGTGGAAGGCGGTGGTGAGACCCATGAAAGTGATTTCGGTTTTCAACGCTTTCACCAGTTATCTCATAGGGACCTTTTCCAACCTCTTTCTCCCTTTCAAGCTTGGGGATGTGGCTCAGGGGTATTCTCTGGGGCGTAGGGCGCACATAAGCAAGATTTCATCCGTCTCAGCGGTTTTGGTTCAGAGGGTTTTCGAGGTGACCAGTCTCATACTGGTAATGGCACTGGTGGGGGCGGTTTTTTCATTGCCTCTTATAATCGACAGGCGTTCGGTGATTCTCGGTGTACTGGTTTTGCTTTCTTTAGCCGGGCTGGCTACATTGGTTGTATACAAAGACAAGGTGGTGTTATTCCTGGAGAAACAGATTGCCCGGGTTTCTCCCAGAGTAGCTTCTTCCGTGCGCAGGTCCTTTGAATTGTTCATCGAAGGAACCAGGGCCATTCATAATCTGAGTGACATCACGAGAATACTGCTGCTTTCGGTGCTTTCCTGGGCGGTTCAAATCGTAATGGTTCTTTTCATGACCCGTTCTCTTAATATTCAGCTCGATTTTATTTCCTCCGCAATAGTTCTTCTGGTTATCAATATCGGTCTTCTGCTTCCGGTTGCTCCGGGCAACATCGGAACATTTCAGTTTTTCAGCATTATTGCCCTTTCGTTTTTTTCGGTTCCCAAACCTCAGGCTTTGACTTTTGCGGTACTTTTCCAGGTCGTGCAGGGTATCCCGGTTATAATCGGCGGTGCATTCAGTATGCTTGCGGAAACAGTCCGGCTCAGACCTGAACCGGTTAAAGTGAACAGAAAGAATCATCATGTAAACGACACAAGGGATAATACATGAAAATCGGAATCGTATCACCCTATTTTTACCCCTGGTATGGCGGAATCACCGAACATGTGTACTATCAGTATAACGAGTTGAAGAAAAGAGGACATGATGTCAAGGTGATCTCCCCTTTTGAAGGAGGAGGAAAAATCGATTCCGGGGATAACATCAAAGTAGGCTATCCTGTGCCTCTTATCGTCAATGGGTCCGTGGTGAAAATCCCACTGATTTTCAGACGGAAAAACAGGGTTTGGAAAATAGTAGAAAGGGAGAAGTTCGATATCATTCATATGCACCAGCCCTTATTCTGTGTGCTTGGTCTTTCATTTCTGGAGTGTGTCAGGGAAAGGAGGATCAGGGGTCAGGATACTCCGCTCATGGTGGGTACTTTTCATGCCTGCGGTGGAGGCACGGAGCGGTTTCTGATCAACCGCTGCGGTTTTTACTTCAGGAGGTTCAGTCAGGAGTTTTCCGCCCGGATTGCGGTTTCTCTGGCTTCCCGTGATTTTGTCCATCCGGTGCTTCCGGGGTATTACGATATCATACCGAATGGAATCGATGTGAAGAGGTTCTCTTGCGCACCGGGGAGGGTAGGGGATTTTGACGATGATGCAATTAATATTCTTTTTGTGGGCAGGCTTGAGCCCCGCAAGGGGCTGACATCTCTTCTGAAAAGTTTGCCTCTGATCGGCAGCTACACCAACAAGAAATTCAGGCTGGTAATAGTGGGCAACGGTCTGCTCACAAACTACTACAAAAACAAAGTTCCCTCCTCAGTTGCGGACAAGGTGCATTTTATGGGTGGAGTGTCATTTGAAGATCTTCCCAGGTACTACAAAACTGCCCACATTTTCTGTTCCCCCGCCACTTACGGTGAAAGTTTCGGAATTGTGCTGGTTGAGGCCATGGCCTCGGGTGTTTCTGTTGTGGCAGGCAACAACGAGGGCTACCGAAAGGTGATAAGAGACGATGTAAACGGTATTCTGGTCGATCCGGAAAACCCGGAATCACTGGCACGGAGTCTTGCTTCTCTCATAGATTCCAAAGAACTCAGAGACCGCCTTTCCAGGCAGGGGGTCAGGGACTGTGTCCAGTACAGTTGGAGTGTTATCGTGGATCAAATTGAAAAAATCTACATTAATGCCATGAATGTAGATGCTGAAAAGAGACCTTACTACAAGGCGGATGTATGCTTTTAGAGAAGGGAATTCTCAGTATATGGCTTGAATCTGTTTTCGGTTTTTTCAAACTGTTGCTTTTAAAACTGCTTGATGCCACGGCTGTTCTGCCGTTAGAGTTCAGGTATGCAGTAACGGATCTGCTTGCCGGGGTGACTTTTGTGCTGTTGGGGAGCAAGCGCAAAGCGGTACGTGACAATCTGTGTCTGGTGCTCAAAAAGGCCCCATCGAGAAAAGATGTGTGGATGGTGTTTAGGGAATACGGAAGGTACTGGGCCGAGTTTCCCGGTTTGAGGGATTTCTGGAGTAAAATGCCGCGGGCTTATGAGGGTGATGTTTTTCCACCTCAGCAGAAGGGATTTCTTGGTCTGACTTTTCATATCGGGAATTTCGAAATTTTTGGCCATGAAGTCTACGACAGGCATAAATCCGACTTCTATGTTGTTGCAGAACGCTTGAGGCCGCAGATGCTGGCGGATTATTTCAGGAACAAACGCAGAAATAACCATGTCGAAACCATCTGTCATGATGATGCCCGGGGGATTCTGAAAGTGCTTAAGCAGGGGGAGACTCTGGGGGTTGTATGTGACAGGATGATATCCGGCAAAGGGGTGGAGATAAATCTTTTCGGCCGTCAGGTCAATCTTCCGCTTAAAATCGTTTCCTATGCTCTCGATTCTGGAATACCAGTATATATTGCCTACTGTGTTAAGGAAAACGGAAAGTTAAAGATCATTGCGCGCCGCTTAGACGAAAGTCAGAGTTTTGAAGCCGCTCTGGTGAAAATATCAGGTACGCTTGAGGATGCTGTTCGCCTGTATCCTCATCAGTGGCATGTCCTCAGTCCGATCTGATCCAAACCGTTATTGCCGCCGATCTCTTATTCTGTTGAAGCCTGAAGTGGTTTCAATTACTATTTTTAGTGTTTAATGTTCATTTAACTGATTGGGAAACTCTGATGCGCAAATCGATTGGTCTTCTGATAGTGATTTTTGTAATTGTTTCTTTAGTGAGAATCCTGGCCTCGGGTGTGCAGGCAAGGGATGACGGTACCATGACCGCTTTTCTTGTGATGCTTCCGGCGACGCTTTCCATGCTTCTATCACTGGTGTTCACAGCTGACCGGATCCATTTCAGGTGGCTCGATTGGAGCATGATTCCTGTTGCGCTTGTTTCTTCGCTGCTGTTTTTGACATCAATTGCACTTTTGCTTTTCGGGAACAGTCTGATCCCTCAGGTTAACACACTTACATTAATCCCTTCACTTCTGGTTTTCATCATTTTTCCACTTTTCATTCCAGTTGCTGATAGGTATAAAAGGGAAAAACCAAAAAGGAAGATACCTGAAAAGACCAGACCGGATGATAAGAAGTAGTTTATTTTCGTTGTAATTCAAGGTTTAATGCAGAACAGAAAACCTGCCAGTTCCGATATCGAAATGCCGGAAAGCTTCGGTTTTCAGTGGCATATTACCGACCGCTGTGCCGGCCGGTGTCTTCACTGCTACCAGGACCGTTTTGACGGGAGTAAAGAGCAGAGTTGTGATGATCTGAAGAGAATCTCCGATCACATCATGACCTCTCTTCCGGTACCGGTGAGTATAAATCTGACTGGAGGGGAGCCGCTGCTTTATCCCGGGTTTTTCGATTTGTTGGGGCATATCAGTGAGTACAATACTATTGAAGAGCTTAATGTTATAACCAGCGCCACGGTTCTGGGTGAGGCGGTACTGGAAAAGCTGTCCATTGTCACCAGACTCACATATATCAAAGTTTCTCTCGAATCAAATGATCCGGCTGTTAATGACTCCATTCGGGGGAGTGGTCATTTCGAAAAAGTGGTTCACAATATAGGCCGTTTGGTGAATGCGGGGCATTCGGTTGTGCTTATGGTGACTCTGGGTTCCTGTAATTTTGATAGTGTGGCGGGAATCTGCGGACTTGCTGGAACACTGGGGGTTAGCGGGGTAATTTTCGAGCGGTACGTGCCATTGGGGCGGGGGAAAGGGATTGTATCAAATCTCCTCTCTCCGCACGAATGGGCCTTTGTGATTCAGGAAATCTGCAGGATAGGTGAGGTGGATACCGGCATTGAGGACCTGCTTGCATACAAAGCCTTCTGGGTTGATATGAGTGATGGGGAGGGGGGAGAAGCAGGTTCGGTTCGAGGTGCTCTGTGTAACCTTGGCCCATCCTCCATGGCGCTCATGCCCGATGGGACGGTGTTCCCCTGCCGTCGGCTGCCTTTTTCGGTGGGGAAAATGCCGGAGGAGTCCATTTTTCAGATCCTCGAAAGGCTTCAGAAGTATTCGCCCCGGGTACTGAAATCTCAAATGAAGGGCAGCCAGTGCGGATCGTGCGGGCATGATGAGTGTGTCGGGTGCAGGGCTTTGACAATATCGCTGGGTGGTGGCCTTCTGGATGATGATCCTCAGTGCCCGATTCGTTGTTTTTAATTATCCTCTGTTTATATTTTTTTCTAAGAAAATCTTTCTGCTTGTTTCCGCAATGGTGAAAGTGGTGTCTTGCT
>JBKHHW010000007.1:0-44060 GCA_046538945.1 Chitinispirillaceae bacterium
TACCCCTCCTCCACCTGGCTTTTCATTCTCCTGCCGTAGTGGAGCAGGATTTCATCCGTATGGTGAAGCCGGCGGGCGATCTCACGGGCAATATTTAATATAAGAAGAGAAAATAAACGATTGTCTGTCTCGAAAATCTCCATCAGCACCTTGCGGCTCAAAACCAGAAGAGAGGCCTCCTCGAGCACCACCGCCGAGGCACTGTGGTTCTGGATCCCGATAACAGACGCCTCGCCCAGACAGTTGCCCGGACCGAATTCCATCACCTCCAGAGGCTTGTCGTGCAGGTTCAGCACGATGGTGATCCGGCCGCGCAGAATGATGAATATCTCGGTGGCGGCCTTACCCTCCTCAAGGAGCACATCGCCGACCGCGGCCTCCATGAGATAACATGAATCGTATATGGTGCAGATCTCCCGCTCAGTCAGTCCGGCAAAAATGGTAACGTTCTTCAGAATCGGGAGAATGATATCAGAGGTTGCTTTTCTATCGTAAAACATGGGCATCCTCCCTTATATGAGGGGGGGGCATTCTAACTGTCAGAATCAATGGCCACAAGACCAGTTCATTTGGAATAATCTCTGGGAGCAAAAAACAGGCCTGAAATATCGGTAATCCTTTGAGCGGAGACCGGGCCACAAGCTATTTTACCACTCTTAAAAACGCACCTTTTGGAAGAAGGAAAAACATGGGATTAGCAGCAGGAATAATCGGTCTGCCCAACGTGGGCAAATCCACAATCTTCAACGCACTCTGCTCCGGTAAGGCCGAAGCGGCAAACTACCCCTTTTGCACCATAGACCCCAACCACGGCATGGTGGCCGTCCCCGATGAGCGTCTGGAGCGCATCACCGCCCTCATCCCCACCGAAAGGGTCATTCCCGCCTTCATGGAACTGATCGATATCGCGGGACTGGTCAGGGGCGCAAGCAAAGGCGAGGGACTGGGAAATCAGTTTCTGGGTCATATAAAAAGCGTGGATGCAGTGGTGCATGTGATAAGGTGTTTCGATAACGGTGACGTGGTGCACGTGGACGGTGAAATCGACCCTTTGAGGGATATCTCCACCATCGATACGGAACTGATGTTCAAGGATCTGGAAACGGCCGAAAGAGGTCTCACCAGAGTCGCGAAAGCAGCCAAGACGGGAGACAAGGAAGCCAAAGCGAAACTGGCCGTGTATGAAAAGATTCACGCCAAGCTGTCCGAGGGAATTCCGGCCCGCAAGGCGCTTAAACCCGAGGAACTCGAAATGATTTCGGATATGCATCTGTTATCCGCCAAGCCGGTTCTCTATGTCACCAATGTAGGTGAGGACGAGCTTCTGGAGGATAACCAGTATGTCAAAGCGGTGGCCGCCCATGCCGCCGAAGAGGGGTCCCAGTATGTGAAGATAAGCGGCAAGGTGGAAGCCGAAATCGCTGAGCTCGCTCCCGAGGAACGCCGCGACTTTCTGGATACGCTGGGACTTCCCGAACCCGGCCTTCACACTCTTGGCCGCGCGGTGTATAAACTTCTGGGGCTTGAAACGTTCTTCACCGCGGGGGAAAAGGAAAACCGCGCCTGGACAATCAACGCAGGATCGACCGCACCCCAGGCCGCAGGTGTAATCCACACCGACTTTGAAAAGGGGTTCATCCGGGCGGATGTGTACACGCTCGAGGATCTGGAGACTCACAGAACCGAAGCCGCCATCAGAGCTGCCGGGAAAATGCGTTCAGAGGGGCGGGACTACATAGTCAAAGACGGTGATATCATGTTCTTCAAGTTCAACGTATGATGAAAGGCCGGTCGTACAGCCGGCCTTTCAAAGCGATGGGATGGCACACGGTTTTCAGTAAAATCAGGTCAAGCAATAAACAGGTATGCACGTTCGTTACTCTGCTTGATCTTGCCGCAAACTTCTTCGGGTAAGGAAGATAATGGAAAAAAACTCGCTTGATTCAAGCCACGTTAGAAAACTTCCAAACATTCTTCTCCTGTTTCTCCTGTCCGTACACGTATGGGTACTTCCAGCTTTTTCACAAACCAAAACGCAGATCGAACAGAACATTCTCAAGCTCATTTCAAACGGCTCCGTTGTTCTTCATGACCAGGCCGGGAATAAACTCATCTCACACAGAGCCGACGAACTGTTCGTTCCCGCATCCATAATAAAGCTTCTCACATCCGCCATCGCCACAGACCTTCTGGGAAGTGACTACCGTTTCAAAACGGAGTTTTTTCTAAGCGACAGTAGTGAGATGCTGATTAGAGGCTGGGGTGATCCCTACCTGGTTTCTGAAGAGATTGAGATGATCGCGGAGGAGCTTAAAAAGAGAAATATCACTCACCTGAAAAAGATTTTCATCGATCATTCCAATTTTACAAAAATCAAAATTCCCGGCTTATCCTCCACATTAAACCCCTATGATGCGCTGAATGGTGCACTGGTTACCAATTTCAATACGATTAACATCAGAAAATGCGACAAGGGAGTTATCTATTCAGGTGAAGCAGTTACTCCTCTGACCCCGCTTGCCGCGCTCAAGGCAGTCGGAATCCCACTGGGCAGCAAACAGAGAATAAACTTGTCCGCCAGCCCTGATGACTGCCTCAGCTACGCCGGGGAACTCTTCATTGCCATAATGAAAAGAAGCGGAATCAGTATTAAAAACGACAGCATCGGCTACTCAAAAGCAGACAGCACCTGGAAACCGGTCTACACCCATTACAATTCACGGGACATGAGAGAGATCAACCGAGGCCTTCAGAAGTACTCCAACAATTTCATAGCCAACCAGCTCTTTCTGACAGTGGGGGCGGAAAAAATGGGTTTTCCCGCAACACTGGAAAAGGGCAAAGCAGTATTTGAAGACTACATCAGAACCCACCTGAAAATCCCCTCCGATCAGCTTGTGATGCATGAGGGATCCGGAATCTCCAGACAGAACAAAGTTACAGCAAATGTCATGATGGGCATTCTCGGGAGGCGCCGAGATCTGCTCTCTGACATTCTCCCCCTCAAGAGAGGTGCACTTGTAAAGTCCGGAACGTTAAGCGGTGTTTCCAATTACGCCGGCTACATCAAAACAGAAAACGGCCTGCATTCATTCGTGATCATGCTCAATCAAAAAAGCAACTACCGGGACAGGATCCTTGACCTGCTGGTAGAATTCTGCAAAAAATAGGCTGTTCCCCCGGGAAACCGCCCCGGGGGAACTAATTGTTTACGCCGAAGTCAATCTGTTCAAAGCACTGAACAAAGCCTTGAGCGAGGCACAGGCGATGTCAGTATCCACCCCGGTTCCGAACCTGCGGCGTCCATTTGAATCTTCCAACTGGATGTATGCAGCCGCCTGCGCCCGGGAGCCTTCATCAAGACTGTGTTCATTGTAGCTGACTACCTTGACTTTTATCCCATGCTGCACAAGCGCATGCACCAGTGCGTCGATGATTCCGTTCCCCGCTCCCTTTAAACGGACGGACTTTCCGGATATGCGTGCGCCCAGAGTGATGGACTGATTTCGCTCACCTAATCCGTTCTTCTCCTCCGCTGAGGTTAGGGTGAAATCGCTGAACTCGTACTCTCCTTTGGCATTGATGAACTCATTTTCGAAACAGTGAAGGATTTCCGGATTCTTGAGTTCTCTTCCCTTTTCATCAGCCATCGCCTGAACAGCTTTGCCCAACTCCGGGTGCATCTCCTTTGGTATGCAGTACCCGAAAGAATGCTCCATTATGTAGGCCGCTCCCCCCTTTCCCGACTGACTGTTAATCCTGATCACCGCTTCGTAGCTTCTGCCGATGTCCTGAGGATCAATGGGAAGATAAGGTATATTCCAGATGCCGCCATTTCTGCGGTAACAAGTCAACCCTTTACTTATAGCATCCTGATGCGAACCGGAAAATGCAGTGAAGACCAGCTCTCCTGCATAAGGATGACGAGGTGAAACCTTCATTTCGGTACACTCAGTATAGACTTTCTCCACCTTCTCCAGATCTGTGAAATCAAGACCGGGATTCACTCCTTGCGAATGACAGTTAAGAGCCATCGTTATCAGATCCGCATTGCCGGTACGTTCACCATTTCCGAAAAGTGTACCCTCCACCCGCTGGGCCCCGGCCAGCTGAGCCAGTTCCGCCGCCGCCACCGCACATCCGCGGTCGTTATGTGTGTGTACGCTGAGAATCACCCTTTCACGCATGGCAATATGGGTGTTCATATACTCCACCTGATCGGCAAAGATGTGGGGTGAAGCAACCTCGACGGTGGAGGGCAGATTGATGATCACTTTTTCATTCTCCCCCGGGGCCCAGGCCTCCACCACCGCGCTGCAGATTTCAGATGCGAAAGGCACCTCGGTCTGGGAGAAACTCTCCGGTGAATATTCCAGCACGATCTCGCCTTTCACACCCGACACCCTGTCCCGGATCATTTTCACTCCGTCCACGGCAAGCGAAATGATCTCCTGAGGTGATTTGCGGAACACGATCTCTCTCTGAGCAGGGGATGTTGAGTTGTACATATGTATGATGGTCCTTTTTGCGCCATCCACAGCCTGCATCGTTTTGTGGATCAGATGCTCCCGAGCCTGTGTAAGCACCTGAACAGTGACATCATCTGGTATATAACCTTCGTCTATGAGAGTTCGTGTGAAATCATAGTCGGCCTTCGATGCGGAAGGAAAACTGATTTCTATCTCCTTGAACCCTATATCGGTCAGAGTTCTGAAAAAGACAAGTTTCTGCTCTTTTGACATGGGATTGACCAGTGCCTGATTGCCATCCCTGAGATCGACGCTGCACCAGGCCGGTGCTTTCTCCATGACTTTGGAAGGCCAGGTGCGCTCTGAAAAGCCCACGTGGGGAAACCCTCTGTACTTGCTCATACTACCTCCTGTTTGGTGTCCGTTCTGCCAGCCCAAAGAGCGCACCAGTACTAAAAAAGGCCCGCTCATCGAGCGGGCCTTTTCTTTTAAACTTTAATCCTCATCAGTTTTTCAGAACAGTCCGCCCCCGGTGCATAGTGGTAGCACTAGTAGATTTAGAGCGGAAAGGAGATATGCTGAAAAGCTGAATTTCATTCTGATTCGGTTACCTGCTGAATTCGTTGATCATTTAATCTTCTAAAAACATAATACGTTCCGCCCAGCAGAAAGATCAAGAAATACCCTAAAGAATCAACGGGATTGAAATCAAGAGATTGAATTCCTCACCTGACTTGGGGTATATTACATACTCTTCAGCCGCAAAAACGGCAATTTCAACTGAATTCAGGCGTTTTTTAATGGAGTAGAAAATGCAACTCTCGCGAAAACCGTTTCTTTTCATCACCTTCGTTCTTTTTTTTCTATCAGGTATTGCAGGACTGATATATGAATCCATCTGGTCACACTACCTTAAGCTTTTTGTAGGTCACGCGGCATATTCCCAGACTCTCGTACTGATGATCTATATGGGTGGAATGGCACTGGGGGCGTGGTTCGTTTCGCTTTACAGCCATAAGATCCGCAACCTTCTGATCGGATTTGCGGCAGCAGAAATCATGCTCGGGATTGCAGCTTTGATTTTTCATCCGGTGTTTGTGAGCTACCTCTCCCTCTCCTACAACACCATAATTCCCGCACTTGATTCGGCATTTCTGACATCTGCCTACAAGTGGATCACGGCATCTCTGATGATCCTGCCTCAGACGATTCTCCTGGGAGCCACCTTTCCTCTTTTGACCGGAGGCATAGTCAGGCAGTTCAAAGACAACCCCGGACATTCCATTTCGGTTCTTTATTTTGTAAACAGCCTGGGAGGAGCCTTCGGAGTACTGCTGAGCGGTTACTATCTGGTGGCCAGGTTCAGCATGCCGGGAACGATCATAGCTGCGGGTATTATGGATATTGTTGTTGCCTCAGGAGTCATTTTTCTGTGTTTGGCAGCGAGAAAGCCGAAGGGGAAAACGGCGGAAAAGAAATCAAAGAAGAGTAGTGCTCCCACACTTGTCCCGCCAAAACCGATGGACAAAGAATCAAAGCTGATGCTCGTTGTGGCTTTCAGCACTGCAGCTTCCTCCTTTATATATGAAATCGGGTGGATACGCATGCTCTCTCTTGTGCTGGGCAGCAGTACTCATTCTTTTGAACTGATGCTTTCTGCTTTCATTCTCGGAATAGCGCTGGGAGGGTTCTGGATCAGAAATAAACTGGACAGACTTAAAAGCCCCTTATCCACACTGGCCATTGTACAAGTAGTCATGGGTACTCTTGCCATCTCCACTCTGGTGTTCTACAGTGAAATTTTTCATGTCATGAAGTTCTTCATGGCAACCCTCAGCCGCACTGAACAGAGCTATATAATGTTCAACATCTACAGCCATGTCATATGTCTTCTGGTCATGCTTCCGGCAACCATCTGCATCGGCATGACATTACCGATCATCACCTACCACATCTACATCAAAACCGGAAACGAATCCATAATCGGAAAGGTCTACGCACTCAACACCCTGGGCTCCATCACGGGAGTGGCTTTAGCGGTACAGCTGTTGATGCCGCTATTCGGACTGAAGGGGCTGATAGTCATAGGCGGCAGCATAGACATGCTTCTGGGAGTGTTGCTCGTCTGGTATTTCAGAAAGCAATCAGAAACCAAACTGAGAATCGTCCTTACAACAGTTACGCTAACAGTGATGATTCTTCCCGCCATGTTCATCCATCTTGACCCGAACCTGCTGTCATCAGGCGTGTACCGTTTCGGAAAAATCCCCAAAAACCGTGAAATGATCTACTACAAAGATGGAAAAACCGCCTCAGTATCTCTTCATAAAACACAGAGTGCTTATTCTCTGTCCGTAAACGGGAAAATCGATGCCTCGCTGTCTCTGGATCCGGACAGATTCATGATCGACGAGCGCACCCAGACTCTTGTGGGCGCCTATCCTCTTGCCTATTGCCCGAAAGCGGAAAAGGTGGGAATAGTGGGTCTGGGATCCGGTATGACAGCCGCAGTCGTGCTGAAAAGCGAAACGGTGAAATCAATGGATGTAGTGGAAATTGAACCGTTTGTCATTGAGGCTGCCAGACTGATGGGGCCGAAGGTAAGTGACGCCTTCAATGACAAGCGATGCAGAATTCATATTGATGATGCACGGAGTTTCTTTTCAAGCAGGCATGACAAATATGATATCATAATATCGGAACCTTCCAACCCCTGGGTCAGCGGTGTATCCAACCTCTTCTCCAAAGAATTCTTCAAACTGGTAAGCAATCACCTGAACTCCGGAGGTATGCTTGTCCAGTGGTTTCATCTCTACGAAATGAATCCGGAACTCATTGCCTCAGTTTTCAAGTCTCTGGGTGGGCAATTCGCCGATTATAAGGTGTTCGTGTCCGGGACGGACATGATTATCCTCGCCTCTGATTCGCCAATTGCAGATACTCCAAATGATCTCCTGTTCAAAGAGGAAAGAACAGCCAAGCTTATGGCAGGGTTAGAAATTCACGACAAATACGACCTGAAAGAAAACCTGATCGGGAGCAAGGCATTTCTTCAGCCGATGATGAATACATTCAAAATACCTGCGAATTCCGACTATAACCAGGTTCTGGATCTGAAAGCGGACAAGGCCCGAATTCTGAATCAGTCCGCTTCAGAATTCGCCACATTGGCTTCCTACACCATACCTATACGCAGAATACTGGAATCCGACCCGGTCGAAATAGATGACACTGACAAGCCGATTCAGAGCAGACCCAACTCACCAAGGCACACGGCTCGCGAAATACTGTACTACGTCCGTTCCATAGGTACTCCTCAGGAAGCCGCTGCGGATTCGACAGTATCACAAAAAGCGGCCCTGCATATATCGAAAGTGCGCATGACTGCGAAAGAAAACTCTATAGCAGCACGCAGGCCCTGGGCCAAATTGGCTCTGGATCTGATTGATGCCACCATGCCATATCTAAACAGAGAAGAGATGAAAGAAGTTTGGGCTTTCCTAGAATCCTATACTGAAACAGTTGACTTGGGCGGAAACAGCAACGACGTCTTCTCTATGCTCAAATCGCTTACTTTCGAGGACTACGCAGCCGCAAAGTCCTACAGCTTAAGAGTCCTTCAGGGTGACCGAATTCCGGACAACCCGGTCAGCCGTCTCTGCCTTACAGCCCTTTTCGTCTCAAGCATAAAGACCAATGACAGTTCAGAACTGGGCCGCGTGTGGAACAGCATGCAGTGGAGGTCCCCTCCGGATCTGGTTCACGACATACTTGCATCCATAGCATCGAAAAAATAGAGGCCATCAGTCAGCAAGTTAGTCCTCCTGTTTGCCCGAGCCGGGAACAACCGTCCCGGTTCGGCGTAGGAGGCATCTTTTTTACTATAAAGAGTTGCATTACAGCTGAGACAATTTGTATATAATATCGTCAGGATCTGAGTGCCTGAGCGATTGACCTAACAAGTAAACCACAATCCATGCCTCTTTGTAATTGCTCACGGTTTACTCATTCTAACGCTCACTCACTCAAATCATGACCTGCAAAGAAATTATCATTTAAACGATACAGCAACCAGTAAGTTGCATATTCATCAACAACTTTCATGAAATCCAGTCAGGAGGAATCATGAGATTTTCTATCAATTGTAGCATTATTGTCTGCTTACTGTGCATCGGTATAGCCGGATCTGTTTTAGGTGATACTGATACCACAAAGGATATCGGCATCAACGTTCCGTCAATTTCCTACTGGGGTACCCGGGGGCTGCCGCAGACAGTTTCCGCCGAACCTCTTGGCTTGGGCCGTCTGGGGTTTTCAATTTCGGGAACCTATTACAGACAGAATCAGAACGCTGTTAACTATCCGGCACCCGAAACAAAAGTCGGAACGGGTCGTATCGGTTTTTCATTTGGTATCAATGACTACATAGATGCTTTTGGTTCTGCCTCGTTTTTTGGAACTATACTGAGCGGCAACACCAAAAGTTCAGGGATAGGAAACGCAATGGCAGGTCTGCAGGGCTCTCTTCCGCTGCCTGAAGAGATGCCTTTCCGTTTAGGTGCACAGGTGTACTTTCTGGGTGGCCCGGCCAAAGATTATATCACAAGCTACCGTTGTGATGGTTACGATTATTTCGAAACCAGCACGAGCAACAATGCCATTGCCAAGCTCACCCAGTCACTGATGTTCGGTAAGGAAGGCCAATCACTGAAACTACTTTTCAATGAAGGTTACGCCAAGGCAATCGGAGAAGGGAAATCAGGCCTTCTGCTTCTTTCCGCAGGTGTTCAGGGTGAACCTACAGACTACCTTAGTCTTGGGTTCGAAATCAATTCAAGAACCCTCATAAATGATATCACGCTTTCGGACCCGTTCTGGATCTCTCCTTCGGTCATGTACAGGACACCTTATTACATGGGGTTCCTTCTGGGTGCAGACATTTCTCTTTCCAAAGAACGCAATATAGAACCGGCCAAATCACTGGAGACGTACCGTATCTTCAGTGAAGTAACCTTTTCAATAGATCTCATGGCCAAAAGTCGACAGGAACAGGATGAAAAAAGACGCCAGGAAGAAGCTGAAAAAGCGGAACTGAAAAACAAAACAGAACGACTGGAACAGATCGCAGACAGTCTGGCCCGCAAAGCCAAAGAGGAATCAATCAAGGCCATGAAAATTACGGAAGAAATGTCTCAAAAAGCCAAACAGGACTCTCTCAGAGCGATTGCAGTGCAGGACTCACTAGACCGCGTAGCTAAGACTCTTGCACAAAAGGCAAAAGAGGACTCTCTTGCACATCTTGAAACAAAAAAGGAGCTCGAGGAGGAAAAATCAAAACGAACCGATGCCGAACGGCAGCTTCTCTCCACAGGTCTTCTCATCCTGGATGCAGTTTACTTCCAAAGCGGAAAAGCAGAAATCTCGCTTAATTCCAGACCGTACCTGAATATTATCGGTAAAATGCTCCTGAAGTACCCCAAACTCAAAATCGAAGTGGGCGGGCACACGGACAATATCGGAAAACTGCAACTCAATATGTCTCTGAGCCAGAAGAGAGCCGAATCGGTCCGAGCATACCTGATGAACGTGGAGCCAAAACTCTCCGATCGGCTTTCAGCGAAAGGATACGGGCCATCTCTTCCCAAAGCGGACAACTCAACCCCTCAGGGAAGACAGATAAACCGACGAGTAGAACTGAAGGTACTCAATCCGGAGGTACTCAAAGAGTACAACCCCTGATTCTGACCAGATTCTGATGACCAAACGGAAAGGCCGGTATTTAACACCGGCCTTTTCAATTTTTCTGGACTGATTTTTCGAGCTGCTGCAGATTTGCCTCAGCGGTTTACAACACGGCCGCAGCGAGAATTTCCAGTTGAAAACAGATAGTACACCCATTCTCTTGAACCCAACAGAAAGGAATAGGGCAAACGGTCATCACCATAAAACCCGGCTCTTCCCCCAGAGGTGCTCAAAGGAAATAATTGATAGGTGAAAGTATCCACCGGTGTGAGTGTATACTCACTGCTTTTCAGCAGGTAGTCGTCATCCGGATTAACACTGGCATGAAGGACATATTCTCCCAGAACTGGACTTTCACCACGCAAACAGTACCGCATTCCGGCTCTATCCATGTAGTAGAGATATCCCAACCTCCCCGCGTACCGAATCCTATCCGGATCATACCTTCGGGAAACCTCTCTGCTGAGTTTTTCCGGAATCGATGCGTGAATCACATCACCGACCGAGAGCAGCACCGTTAGAACCAGACTTGCAGCTACGGTACCAGGCAGAACAAACCGTCGGAGATCGGTAGAATCCACACTTCTCAGAATAACTGCAAAGCCGATAAACAGGGGCAGCAGGACAGGAGTAAGATAGCGGGCGGCATACAAGGTTAGAAACAGCCCTCCGACAAGCTGCATGAAAGTATGAACCAAAAGGGCATTGCTTTCAGCAGATTTTGTCTTTACCAGGTATATCAGTGCCGCATACATGAGAATCAGACCGGAAGAACTGCAGAGAGCATAAAAGAATACTGAACCGGGGTCATAATCAAGATGGATCATCAACATCAGAGACCACATCGATGCTCCTGAAAATATCACCAGTAGAGGCCTGCGGAAGGAGCGGCTTGCTAAAGCGAGTAGAAATGGAACGGCGGGGAAGACGAGTGTTCCTCCCGCATAAGAGATCATACGTTCGAATCTGTAGCGTATGTCACCTAAAATATAACGCATATGACCGTTTGAGGTGATCTGCAGGGTCCCGTAAACCAGATAATTGTGAAGGCACCAAAAACCGTAGAGAAAAAAAACGGGGCATAGAAACAAAACCAGACTTTTCCATCTCTTCCGGGAAAGATAATATGCAAAGGCGGCCACAACCAGAGTCCCGGCAGTTATCTTGGTGAGCAACCCGAAGGCCGCCATGAGACCTGCAGCCACTATATCAGATCGGTTTTTGTTTCTGAAGAGGAAATAAAACATTCCCAGAGTGAAACAACAGAGCGGAATGTCGGCCATGATATCATGTGAATTCACCAGAACAACAGGCGCTATGCAGAAGAGAACTGTGATCCATCTGCGGAAAGGCACTTTTAGAAGAGAAGTGCAGCCATAGAAAAACAGAACCGAAAAAAAGTAAAACGGAAACATCAACCAGTTCAGAAGTATCTCGTTTTCCCCGAACAGAGTAATGAATGGGGCAATATAGATCTGTACCAATGGTGGATGAGGTGTTGCGCGGAACACGCTGTTCTGAGGCATCTTCGTGTTGTTCCAGGAAAGGAGATACTGTCCGAACTCACCCAGGGGAGGATTGACAGGGTCTGATGCGATTTGACGGGCGACATGAACCGAAACCGGACTGTCCAGCGACAGATGTTTACCGGAGAAGGGAGCAAACATCATAAGAGATACACAGCTGATCAGCAAAAGAAATTGCCTATCAGTTATTTCAGTGCCGAATCTCATCATACATGCCTAAAACTGCGTTGCTCAGTTGAAAGTACATCCTATTGTACAACTTGAGCCCGTTCCTGGCAATGTTATTAAGAAAACAGGCCTACCCGTAGCTGAAAGCGTGGAATTTTAAAACAGAAAAGGGACCTGACCAGATTGAGCAGGTCAGGTCGTGACTCATAATCAAACCGGCATCATCCAACCGTAGCGGTCTTCTATTTCACCGTACTGAATACCCTGAATTTCATTGTATATCCGGACAAGCGTCTCACCGACTTCATCCTCTTTTCCGAAAGTGAACACTTGATCACCTCTGGATATCGAATGAACAGGTGTTATCACTGCCGCGGTCCCACATGCACCGACTTCCCTGAAGTCGGAGAGTTCATTGAAATCGATAGGCCTGCACTCCACTTTCAACCCGAAATCGGCAGCGATAGTCTGAATGCTCTTATTGGTGATGGATGGGAGTATCGAGCTTGACTCAGGAGTGACGAAACGGTTATCGTGTGTTATGCCGAAGAAATTGGAAGTTCCGAACTCGTCAATGAACTGACGCTGCGCAGAGTCAAGGTAGAGGCAGATAGAAAAGCCTTTGGCTTTTCCTTCGAGGTCGCCAAGCATGCCTGCGGCATAATTGCCGGCCACCTTCACGCACCCTACCCCTCTGGGAGCGGCCCTGTCATAGCAATCCTGAACATACGCATTAACCGGAAAGAAACCGTTTTTGTAGTAAGGCCCAACGGGCATACCAAGAACCAGAAAGATGTAATCTTTTGAAGGATTCAATCCAATTTGGGCACTTGTACCTATAAGCAACGGCCGGATGTAGAAGCTGGCACCAGTACCATAGGGCGGTACCCAGTCGGAGTTCAGTTCCACCACTTTTCTGACGGCTTCAATGAACATTTCCTCAGAGGGCGCCTGCATGACAACGCGGCGGGCAGAATCAGCAAGCCTGCGTGCATTTTCATCAGGCCGGAAAACGGCTACGGTTCCATCCTTGCGACGGAACGCCTTCAGCCCCTCGAAACATGCCTGCCCGTAATGCATACAGGTGGCGGCTACATGAATACTCATCATGGGATCAGTGCAGACCTTGAGCTCACTCCACTTGCCGTTCACGTAATCCGCCCGCATGTAACAATCTGTCTGGGTATACTGAAAACCCAGATTCTGCCAGTCAACTGAAGGTGCCATACTTACATACCTCTTTATGAGTTACCTCTGAAAAGAAACCTACTTTTTCAGAGCATCTTTCATGAGCTTGTATTTTACACTGTCTATAAGAGCAAGCCAGGATGCCTCGATGATATTCGTGCTCACACCGACAGTACCCCACCTGTCCTGTACATCGGATGATTCGATCAGCACTCTGACCTTCGCCTCAGTCCCCTCTCGTCCATTGAGAACTCGGACTTTATAGTCCTCAAGGCGAACATCCCTGATGGAGGGGTAGAATTTGACAAGAGCTTTACGCAGAGCATTATCCAGCGCATTGACCGGACCATCCCCTTCCGCAGCCGTGTGCTCGAACTCACCATTCTCCTGGATCTGAATTGTAGCCTCGGAGTAAGCTTCACCGTTCTCCCGCTTCTCCTCGATCACCCTGAAACCTTTAACACTGAAAGGACTTTCGAACTGCCCCAGCATTTCACGTGCGATAAGTTCAAAAGATCCGTTTGCCGCTTCAAACTGATAGCCTACAGCTTCCATTTCCTTTATCTTCATGAGAAGATTCTTCACGGCAGGGTCCTTTTTATCAAGGCCTGATCTGATTGTGGCCAGCTTTTCCAGTATCGTGCTCGAACCGGCCTGGTCACTGACCACAAACTGCCTGGAATTCCCCACCACCTCAGGGTCCACATGCTCAAAGGATTGACGTACCTTCCGCACCCCGTCGGCATGAGCACCGGCTTTGTGAGAAAATGCGGCCTCTCCCACATACGGATGCCTGATATTCGGAGTGGTGTTGGCCAACTCAGCAACGTAAACAGAAGCTTTGCTGAACAGCTTTAGCTGCTGAGGAGTCACAAGCTCGAACCCTCTTTTGATCTGCAGGTTGGGGATGATTGTACAGAGATTCGCATTACCACACCTCTCGCCCAGACCGTTGATAGTTCCCTGGATATGCTGCGCTCCCTCCAGTACACCCATACAAGTGGATGCCTCCGCACAGCCGCTGTCATTGTGCATGTGGATTCCGAGTTTGACATCCACCTTGTCCTTCACTTCCCGGAAGATTTTCAGGAATTCATCGGGAAGGAGCCCTCCGTTGGTATCGCACAAAACGATGCAGTCCGCTCCGGAATCCTTTGCGGCCAGAAGAGTCTGTATGGAGTAGTCAGGATTTGCCTTGTAGCCGTCGAAAAAATGCTCCGCATCGTAGATGACCTCATCCATGTGCTTTTTGAGAAAGCGGATGGAATCGGCGATCATGGCGAGGTTTTCCTCAAGAGTGGTGTTTATCACCTGCAGAACATGAAGATCCCAGGTCTTACCAAAGATGGTGGCAACCGGTGCTCCGGTAGAAATGAGCATCTTCATGAACGGGTCTTCCTCAGCCTTGTTGCCGGGCCGGCGAGTACTGCCGAAAGCGGCAATTTTGGCCTTGAGATTGAGTTTCTGGGTACGGATGTAAAATTCTGTGTCGATGGTGTTTGTCGGATTAGGCCATCCGCCCTCGATATAATCCATACCGATTTCGTCAAGCTTTTCAGCTATACGGAGCTTGTCATTGAGAGAAAGACTTATTCCCAGGGCCTGATTTCCATCACGCAGAGTAGTATCGTAAAGATCCACTTTATGTCTGTCTGTCGCCATATTTTTTCCGCAATCCTCAGAAGCGAGCGACAGACCGGAAGCGGTTCCGGTCTTGTCCTGCTTAAGTGTTACTGATATTTAGACTTCAGGACGGCTGCCTTGAACGGCCGCCCTGTTCATTATTCAACTAAACCTGTGAAGCAACCAGATCACCGACTTCGCTGGTACCCATTCCCATCCGTCCTGCAGACAGACTTTTTATCTTGCCCGAGGCGAGAGTATCGTTAACAGCCTTGTCCACCGCCGCGGCAGCTTCGGTTTCACCCAGTGTCTCAAGCAGCATCCCTCCGGCGCAGATTGCAGCAAGAGGATTGATCACATTCTGACCGGTATACTTGGGAGCACTTCCGCCGATGGGCTCGAACATGGACACTCCCTCGGGATTGATGTTTCCTCCGGCAGCTACGCCCATTCCACCCTGGATCATGGCGCCCAGATCGGTGATGATGTCGCCAAAGAGGTTTGAAGTCACGATCACATCATAGAATTCGGGACTTTTCACCATCCACATGGTACATGCGTCTACATGATTGTAGTCCTGCTTGATATCCTTATAGTCCGCATCGCCCACTTCCTTATGGGTTCTGACCCACAGATCGCCGACATTGGTAAGAACGTTGCATTTGTGAACCAGGGTGAGAAGGTTTTTCCTGTTGCGCCTGCGGGTATACTCGTATGCATAACGGATGCAGCGCTCTACCACCGGACGAGAATAGCACATTAGCTGAGTGGCGATCTCGTTTTGAGTTCCCACCATGGTGGCTCCGCCCATACCGGTGTAGATACCTCCGCTGTTCTCGCGGATAACCACGAAATCGATGTGCTCGGGACCCTTGTCCTTGAGAGGTGTTTCCACATTGGGATAAAGCTTCACGGGGCGAAGATTGATGTACTGATCCAGAGCAAAACGCAGCTTGAGCAGAATGCCGACCTCCAGAACACCAGGTTTTACATCGGGATGTCCGATTGCACCAAGAAAAATGGCATCCTGCTTGGCAAGTTCATCTATGTTCGACTGTGAGAGCGTCTCACCAGTTTTGAGATAACGCTCCCCGCCGAAATCATAATCGGTGTAGTTGAACTTGAGATCGAATTTGGAAGCAACTGCATCAAGAACCTTTACCCCTTCACGAAGTACTTCAGGACCGGTTCCATCTCCCCCCATAAGAGCGATGTTGTACGACTTCATCTAATCAAATCCTTCCAAAAAGGTGATATGTAAGAGCCACGGTTTTCCACTAAAGCCGGACCGATTTTACTTTGGGAACTTTGCGTTTGAATTTCTTGAGACGCACTATCTTGTTGATGATATCCATATACGCCAGAGCTGAAGCCTCCACTATGTCGGTGCTGGTACCGTTTCCCACAAATGACCCTTCCGGTGAAGTGGCACTGATGGCGACACGTCCCTGGGCTTCTCTTCCCTGGGTGACCGCATCTATATGGAAGTTGTCTATGCTGATTTTGAAACCGACAATTCTGTCAATCGCCTTTGTGGCCGCATCAACTGCACCGTCACCGCAGGCAGCCTCCTGATGAAGTTTGCCGTCAACAGATATGCGGGCTGTAGCGGTAGGTACGGCACCTTTTCCGCTGGAAACGCTGAGATAGTCCAGGATGTAGGTATCTTCAAGATCCGCGCTGCTGGTCGATTCCATGAGCACGATCAGATCGTCATCGTAAACCGTTCCCTTTTTGTCGGCCAGATCCTTAAATTTTTCATAGAACTTCGGAAGATCGTACTCACTTTCCGAATATCCCAGGCTTGCAAGCCTTGATTTCACCATGTGACTGCCGGAACGGCTGGTGAGGTTCATGCGGTTGTCCTTGAGCCCCACGGACTGAGGCGTCATGATCTCATAGGTCTTCTTCGCCTTGAGAACTCCATCCTGGTGAATACCGGATGAGTGTGCGAAAGCGTTGCTTCCCACAACCGCCTTGTTGGGCTGCACGGGCATATTGCATATGTCCCTGATGAGTTTGCTTGTGCGGATAATCTCTTTTGTATCCACATCTGTATACGCTTTGAAAAGATCGCCCCTGACCTTGAGCGACATCACCACTTCCTCCAGGGCCGCGTTTCCGGCTCTCTCTCCTATGCCGTTCATGGTGCATTCAACCTGACGAGCACCGTGAGCGACAGCGGTAAGAGAATTTGCAGTTGCCATTCCCAGATCATTATGGCAATGAACCGATATTACCGCCTTGTCAATATTCGGAACACGATTGAACAATTCGTCGATTATGGAAGCGAAGTGCTCAGGAGTCGTGTACCCGACAGTATCGGGGATATTTATGGTCTGTGCTCCGGCCCGTATGGCAGTTTCCACCACCCTGCACAGAAAGTCCACCCCTGTTCTTCCCGCGTCCTCGGCGGAAAACTCGACCTCTCCACAGTGACGCCTGGCCAGTTTCACACTGTCTGTGACCAAAGAGAGTATTTCCTCCTCCGATTTTCTCAGTTTCTTTTCCGTGTGTATGGCCGAGGTACCTATGAAGGTATGAATCCTGGGCTTTTCGGCTGGCTTGACAGCTTTTGCACAGGCCACGATATCCTTTTCCACGGCCCTGGCCAGACCGCATATGGAAGGTCCCTTGACTTCACGGGCAATGGTCGAGACAGATTCGAAGTCACCGGGGGAAGAAATCGGAAAACCGGCTTCGATGACATCCACTTTGAGCCGAGCCAGCTGCTTTGCTATACGAAGCTTCTGCTCAACGGAAAGACTTGAAGCGAGCGCCTGCTCACCATCACGCAACGTGGTGTCGAAAACAAAAATTCTGTCTCTTTTCATAAACTCTCTTTTCTTCTGTTGCACAATAGATGACCCGGTCGAAAATCAGACCGGGTCACTGGTTTTCTGCAAAACCGGAAAATATACTTACTGATTGCCGCCGCGTCCGGCAACACCCTTTGTCTTTTTGGTTACTTCGCGAGCTTTTTCTTTGGGACGGAGACTGCGGACAGCTTTACCAGCCTGCCACATTTCCGATTCACCCATTGTGGAAAGCTCTTTATCGAGACGTTCCTTGTAGTTGGCTTTTCCGCAGACAGTCAGAACACGCTTGGTCTCCTTGCCGCTTCTGACAGACTTGTAAAGTTCATTGAAAACCGGAAGGGTGGCTTTTTTGAACTTCGGCTTCCAGTCAAGAGCACCGCGCTGAGCTGTTGCCGAGCAGTTTGAATACATCCAGTCCATTCCGTTCTCGTCAACAAGACGGATAAGACTCTGAGTGAGCTCCTCCACAGTTTCGTTGAAAGCTTCACTGGGGCTGTGTCCGTTCTTGCGCAGCACCTGGTACTGGGCTTCCATGATTCCGGCCAGAGCACCCATAAGCACACCGCGTTCACCGGTCAGGTCACTATACACTTCCTGCTCGAAAGTGGTGGGGAACAGGTAACCGGAGCCGATACCGATGCCCAGAGCAATGCAGCGTTCCTCTGCATTGCCTGTATAGTCCTGGAAAACGGCATAACTTGAGTTGATGCCTGCACCAGAGAGGAAATTACGGCGCACGGATGTACCGCTGCCCTTGGGAGCAACGAGAATAACGTCCACATTTTCAGGAGGTATGATTTTTGTCTGTTCCTTGTAAACGACAGAGAAACCGTGTGAGAAGTACAGCGCGTCACCTTCCTTGAGATGTTTCTTGACAGTTTTCCAGATCGCCATCTGCGCGGCATCGGAAACGAGCATTTTGACGATTGTTCCCCGTTCGACAGCTTCCTCAACATCGAAAAGAGTTTTTCCCGGTACCCATCCGTCCTTCACCGCTCTGGCCCAGTCTTTTTTGAATTTTTTGGACTGACCGATGATGACATTGAAACCGTTGTCCTTGAGATTGAGCGCCTGGGCAGGCCCCTGCACACCGTATCCGATAACCGCTATCGTCTCTTTTTTGAGAGTTCTGCGTGCCTTGGCCAAGGTGTACTCTTTACGGGTAATCACGTTTTCCTTGACACCGCCAAAATCGATCTCTGCCATAATTAAGGGCTCCTTACTAAATGTGAAAAATGAAAAATCTGCAGACATGCCCCCCGCGCGAACGTGCACAGGACTACGGGAAAAGCCTTATCCGCAAACGGTTATTTTCTTGATCTCGCTATCGCCACCGCACCCGAGCGCACGATTTCCTTTATGCCGTATGGCTTGAGCATCACGATGAAATCATCCACGAACTGCTTCTCACCAGTAAGCTCAAGCGTTACAGAACCTGCGGACACAGCCGCGACTTTGGCGACAAACAGATTAGCTATTTCTATCACCTCGTGCCTATTGCTTTTGGCAGCATCGACCCGCACAAGGAGCAGCTCCCGTTCGAGAATGGGCTCCTCTTTGAAATCCACCACCTTGATCACGTCGATAAGTTTGTTGAGCTGTTTGACGATCTGCTCGAGTATCCCCTCATCGCCGCTGACCACTATTGTCATACGCGCAACAGTGGGATCATCGGTTTCGGCCACTGTCAGAGAGGAGATGTTGTATCCTCTGCTTGAGAACAGTCCGGCAATACGGGAAAGTGAACCGCTGTGGTTTTCGGTAATTATTGAAATTGTATGAGTACTCATGATCCCTCCAAGATCTCATCAATGGGTTTTCCTGCAGGCACCATGGGAAAGACATTCTCCTCCTGAGCCACAATGAACTCCATCAGCGCCGGTCCTTCTACCTCAAGACCCTTGCGCAGCACGGATGCCACCTCCGAGGGCTTGTCGGTACGGAACGCCGCAACATCATAGCTCTGAGCCAGAGATACGAAATCTGGTATGTATTTCTTTTCACAGCCTTCCGGACCCGCGCAATCGTCACACATCACGGCATGTCTCAAGCAGGTTGCGCTGTAACGCCTGTCATAAAAGAGTTCCTGCCACTGACGCACCATGCCCAGATAACTGTTGTTGAGTATCACAATCTTTACAGGTATGCAGTTGATGGAAATGGTCGCCAACTCCTGAATGTTCATCTGTATAGAACCGTCGCCGGCAATATCGAACACGGGAACTCCCGGATTGGTAAGTGCAGCCCCCATGGCAGCAGGTAAACCGAAACCCATGGTCCCCAGACCGCCTGAGGATATCAGGGTGCGGGGCTTGTTGTATTTGAAATACTGAGCGGCCCACATCTGATGCTGTCCCACTTCAGTGCAGATCAGAGCATTACCCTTTGTCAGATCGTAAATTCCTTCGATGACCGACTGAGGCTTGATCACCTTGTCGGAAGGTGTGTAACTGAAAAGTTTCTCGCCTTTCCAACCATTTATCTTCTCGTTCCAGGAATCGGCGGAACGCGGTTTCACAACTTTGTTAAGCACGCTCAGAATGTTCTTGGCGTCACCGACGACTGGCACATCCACCTTGATTATTTTAGAAATAGCCGCCGGGTCAATGTCCATATGTATTATGGACGCATTGGGAGCAAAGCGGGCCACATGTCCTGTCACCCGGTCATCGAAACGGGCACCTACGGAAATGATAAGGTCGCATTCCTGAAGAGCGTAATTTGCGCACTTGGAACCGTGCATCCCAGGCATTCCGATAAAAAGCGGATGATCGCCGGGAAAACCACCCAGTCCCATGAAAGTGGTGGTCACGGGAATGTTGGTGATTTCGGCAAACTTCCTGAGTTCCTCATGGGCTCCGGAATGTATGATCCCTCCCCCGGCAAAGATAACCGGCTTTTTGGAATCGGTGATCATCCTGGCAGCTTTTTCTATCTGCTTGGGATGGCCTACGGTATTGGGCTTGTAGCTTCTTATCGATACCTTGGAGGGGTACTCGTAGTTTTCCAGAAAGCCTCTGCTCACATCCACGGGTATGTCCACCAGAACCGGTCCGGGCCTTCCCGTACGGGCGATGTGAAAAGCCTGCTTGAGCACAGAAGGCAGCTCCTCCACCGACTTCACCAGGAAATTATGTTTGGTGATAGGGCGGCTGATACCGACTATGTCCGCCTCCTGAAACGCATCAGTCCCCAAAAGGGGCGAAGCAACCTGACCGGTTATCGCCACCATCGGAATGGAATCCAGAAAAGCGGTTGCAAGTCCGGTCATTATGTTCGTGGCTCCAGGTCCGGACGTGGCGATACAGACACCAACGTCGCCTGTTGCCCGAGCGTATCCGTCGGCTGCATGGGCAGCACCCTGCTCGTGACGGGTAAGCATAAATGTAAGCTCTTTTGCGTCGTACAGGACATCAAAAATAGGAATCACTACGCCGCCGGGATAGCCGAAAACGACTTTCACCTTCTCTTGTATGAGGGCGTCGACGATAATCTGCGCACCAGTTTTTTTCAAATCATTCCTCCACATACCTCCGGCCATTTTACTTTAGAAAATAGCCGGAAAATAGAAAACAGCTGATTAAAATACCACCTTTTTCCTTGTGAATCAAGCTCCAACGTACACTTACAGCCGTATTCCCTGAGCTGTTCACATTCATGTATCACAAAAAAACACCCCGTTCGGGTCATCGGCACCCTAAAGACCTAAAACGAAAGGCCCGTCTCCCTCTCGGGGAAACGGGCCTTTGAATTTACTTTTAAAGCTGATTCTAATTGCCCGTTTCCCTGCTGCGGGGAATAATGACGACGCCCTCGCTAATGACAGCGACGGTAATCAGAATCTGGTTGCTTAGTACTTTAAAACTTTTCATAAGAAATTAAAGATAAATAGCGGAAGTAACAGGTTGCAAGAGTAATTTATCTTATTTTCCGATTATACGAGGTCTCAGCCCACATACAAGATCGATCAGCCTGCCTGCTCGTTGATGAACAGGTTTACGGATCTTTAGTTGTGCGAAGTCAGCAGAACAGAATATTCCGTGAGTGTGACGCAGAGCAGAATCAGGCAGAAGGTTTTACCCATCATATCGGGAAAGCCCCTTACCCCGGCACGGATTTGGCTTGTTCTCATATTAATTGATTTATTGCAGAGACATATCTTAAATTGTATATATTCACATCTGGAAAGGAGTTCCTATGAAACGGCTGTCTCTTCTCTCCGCAGCACTTCTGCTTCTGACACTCCCGCTGCCGGCCCGGAGTGGAAAACTGATCAGAGTTCCCCAGAGAATGAAATCGATCCAGCTCGCCATCGATTACGCAGAAGACGGAGACACGATTCTGGTAAGCGAAGGGGTCTACAACGAATCCATTACCCTTCGTGACGGCATTGTGCTTATAGGAATTTCTTCCGAAAAAACCGTCATCAGAGGACAAAGAGGCAAACCGGTGGTCACAGGTGCCCAGAACTCAGTTTTAAGGCATTTCACCGTGGAAAACGGATCCATCGGGATAATCTGCGAGAATGTTTTCATGACTATTGAACACTGTGTTGTCCGCAACAATAAAGAATCCGGCATCCAGTGCATCATCGCCCTTCCGATAATCCGCAACAACATAATTTTCCGCAACAGCTGGAGCGGCATTTTCTGCGAATCGGCCCGCTCCCACAAGGGATTGATCCAGAACAACCTCGTGGCAGAAAACGGGTACAGCGGCCTGATGCTGAATGGTCAAAGCGAGGTACTTTCGGAAAACAACATATTCTACTTCAACAAAGACTTCGGTATATTCGTCTCCGAAGGCTCACGGCGAAGCCGGATCATCTACAACAACTTCTTCGGAAATCGTTCTCCCGGAAACCAGAACGCAAAGATAGACAACACCAACTTGTACCAGGATCCCGCATTCATGATTTCGGAACCGGATGCACACGACTTCTGGGGAATCGAACCCCGTTCACTTAGAGGCAAGGGGAAAGAGGGAAAGAACATCGGTCTGGTCAAAAGAGTTTTCTACATTCCCCACGACGACAACATCGAAGTGGTGTCTCCCGATGAAAAGAAAACTCCTCAGAAACCAGGTGATTCCGAGGAGACAGGTCCTGTTGAGGTAAACATGGAATCTGAGGTGGAGGATGGTGAACGGAAGTGATCCGTTCAGAACATTAATCTCTTCTTCTTGCTGCTGTTGTCTTTCCGTTTTGAAGGACCGAAGAGATCAAGCAGCCCTCCGCCTTCGCGCCTGGGCCGGCCGGAGCCGTGAATATGGCAGGTATCAAGTTCGGCATCAGCTTTGAAGTATTCCTGCTCCGTTTCCGGACAGGAGTTATTAGCCAGCAGATGTGACTCCTTGCAGAGTTTCTCGGACTTGATCCCGCTGGGCCTCTGAAAATCCCGGACCGGCAGGTCTTTATGAAGCACCTTCATTGCATCAACCCAGATCGGAATGGCAGCGGATGAACCGGTAACGCTTCTCCCCATCGAACGGCGCTCATCAACACCTGTCCAGACACCACAAACCACCTGGGGTGTGAAACCTATGAACCAGGCGTCCGTATAGTTGTTGGTGGTTCCTGTTTTTCCGCCAGCAGGTCTTGAGAAGCCCAGGCCGGGAATGGATGATCCCGTGCCGCAGCAGACTACACTTTTGAGAAGTGAACTCATCAGAAAGGAAGTCTGAGGGGTGAGGATGATATTTTCTTCGGGCTTTGTCTTCTCGAGAACCCTGCCGTTCTTGTCTACTATTTTTTCTATGAAATAAGGTTCTGCGTGAACTCCCTTGTTGGGAAAAATGGAATAAGCGGATGTAATTTCAAGGGGTGTGACTTCGCAGGTTCCGATAGCCAGAGAAGGAACAGGATTCATCTCGTTCTTGAGTCCCATTTTACGAGCATAGTCCACAACTACATTTCCACCCACTTTGTTGAAAACCTGAATGGCGACGAGGTTGTTTGACTTTGCCACAGCATCACGGAGAGAAAGAGGTCCGTAAAAGGTACGGTCGTAATTCTCCGGTCTCCACTCATCTCCCTCAGGAGTGATCAAAGTGATCGGCTGATCGAGAATAACAGATGCAGGCGTAAACCCCTTGTCCAGAGCGGCCGTGTACACGAAAGGTTTGAATGCCGAGCCGGGCTGACGCCGGGCCTGGACAGCTCGGTTGAATTTGCTCTCCTCGAAATCCCTTCCGCCAACAAGGGCACGTATCGCTCCCGTGCTGACATCAAGCGCTACGACTGAAGCCTGAGCCTTGCGCAGCTTCACGGAATCGGGCAGAGCCGAGTACTCCTCTTCATGAAGTGCGTAGATAGAGTCGAAATAGGTCAGGAATGTATCACGGGGGATATTGAGTTTGCGGTCCGCATGAGTGCTGTCGAGAAAGATGCGGTTAAGACGCTTCTGGAGAGAAGCGACCTTGCGGGTCACACTCTTCTCCACCGAGTCCTGAGCAGTTGGATCTATTGTAGTGTGTATAACCAGTCCACCGTTATAAAGCTGATCATCACCGTATTTTTCAGCCACATACCGCCGCACCATCTCAATGAAATAAGGGCCAACCGGCGGGCGGTAAATTTTGGGATTTGCTTTTACGGGCTCCTCAATGGCCTGTTTGGCAGCAGAATTATCGATATTCTTTGTAGCAACCATTGAGCGCAGCACAGTATTGCGTCTTGCAGTGATGCGCTCTATGTTTTTCTTTTTATCAGGCCGGTGATATTCCGGAAGCTGGATTATTCCCGCAATCGTGGCGCATTCGCTCAGGGTCAATTCAGACACGGGTTTGCTGAAGTAGTGCTCGCTGGCGGCCTGAACTCCGTAAGCTCCCGCACCCAGATAGACCTGATTCAGATATAATTCAAGGATTTCCCTTTTCGTGTAGCTTCTCTCAAGCTGGATTGCAGTAAGAGCTTCCCTGAACTTGCGCAGAAAGGATCTTTCGTGTGTGAGGTAGAGGTTTCGGGCAAGCTGCTGAGTCAGGGTGGAAGCACCCTGGGCCAGTTTGCCATGCATGATATCCACCACGATAGCTCCGAATATGCGGTGGATATCGATCCCCCAGTGTTTGTAGAATTTCCGGTCCTCGATTGAGATGACCGCATTCTGCAGATCTTGCGGAATCTGCTCCAAAGGAACCCAGAAACGTCTTTCGATACTGAATTCGTGAATTACGTCGCCGTTTCGGCCGATAACTTTGGAAACAAGCGGCGGCTCGATGTTCTGAAGCTGATTATGAGTGGGAAGAGTCTCATATAACCTGTATATGAACCATGAGCCGGCCCCGACAGCAAATGCACCCATTCCGATGATGAAAAGTATAGAAAAGAAAACAACTCTGCCCTTGAAAGCCTTTTTTTTGCTCATATCGCTATTCTGTTCATTTCCCGAAAAATACATACCTTTAGATGTTTGCATGGTTTTAAAAATATAGGTTAGCTTGGATGATAGTCAAATTAAATGATAGGCTGATATTCACTATATATGCACGGTCACGGATTCATACACAGTTTTCAAGTATTCACACTTCCACTAAAGTGAAAAAGGAGGGATTTGCGCAAATGTACTTGACAGGAGTCCGGAAAACAGGTATACTATAAACTAGTTTATACTATAAACCAGTTTATGGAGGTGTCCGGATGGAGCAGTTATCTGAAAATCAGATCCGAAAAATAATCGAGGACATAGGCGTGATGAAGAAGGCGGTCCGGAAGAACCGTCTTATTCTACAGCAGATAGCCTTTACCAAAACCATGCAGCTCACCTCCGTTTTCACAGCTTTTGCAATCATTGGCCTCACACTGATCCACCTGCTGTTGGATTCTCATTACAGTGGTTTCAGTCACGCACCTCTCTGGGTCAGGATTCTTTTTTTCATTTCAGTGGCAGTTTCCTTTTTCACCTCCAGTTTGCTCAAGACCTCCGGTATTTTGAAGGAAGCAAAGAACATAGACCCCGCAATATCGATCTTCAAAGTGATGAAAGAGGTTTACTCCCACCGGATAGCCCATACCGAAATGGCTATCTGGTTTCTGGTTGTATTTCTGAGCATTGTCTCAGTTGTCAGGGGACATGCACTTTACATCATTCCGATACTTTCGACAGGAATCGGGCTGAGTTTTCTTCTTTACTGGGTGCTTTTCCGGGTGAAGGTGTTTTTAGTGGACGGCTACTGGCTGCTTCTGAGCAGCTGCACAATCATTTTGTACCCTTCGATAGGGGCACATTCAGGTCTGATTCTCACACTGGGAGTGGCGATGGTCATATTTGCCGTCTCAGCAAGTCTGGCGACCCGGGGAACGGTTTCCGCGGAGGAGTTGACGGGTGAATAGGTCAAAAGGGGATCTGCTCGCCGATAAGGTGATTCACGAAAGAGTCAGGCTGCTCGTTCTCACGAGTCTGGCCAGCAGTGAGGAGCCGGAGATGACCTTCAAGGAGCTTCAGAAGCTGCTTGAGACAACTGCGGGGAATCTCTCCGTTCAGCTCAGAACGTTGGAGAAAAGCGGTTATGTCGCCATAAAAAAGGAATTCATCGGCAACAAACCCCAGACCTCGGTTTCCCTGACGTCACAGGGCAGGAGTGCTTTGGAGAGCTACCTGTCTGAAATGGAGCTGCTTCTGAAGGGAATGCGGGCAAAAAAATCTAAGAAAGATTCGGCTGAAACAAAAAGTAAAGGAGCTTACGATGGCAATCCTTGAATTGAACGGTGTGAAGAAAACGTTCCAAAAGGGACAGCAGGAGATACATGCACTTCGAGGCGTGGACCTTTCAATTGAAAAGGGTGAATTCCTTTCCGTTGTGGGCCCGTCAGGGAGCGGCAAATCCACACTTCTCAACATCGTGGGATGTCTGGACACTGCAACCAGCGGCGATGTTTTTTTTAACGGAAAGAGATTGGGACAACTGAGTGAGAACAGATTGTCCGAGTACCGCAAGTCGAATATCGCCTTCGTTTTCCAGTCCTACAACCTGATTCCGGTCCTTACGGTTCAGGAGAATGTCGAACTACCCCTGGTTATCGAACGGAAGTACAGCAAACAGGAAATCGCCTCCAGAGCAAAAGAGATAATCGGGATGGTGGGGCTTGGTGAAATGGCTCAGCGGCTTCCCAAAGAACTCTCCGGCGGGCAGGAGCAGAGAGTTGCCATCGCGCGAGCACTTGTCAAAAAGCCTCTTATAGTCCTGGCCGACGAACCCACAGCCAATCTCGACTCCTCCACTTCCGAAGAGGTCGTTTCTGTCATGCAGGAGATGAACCGCGGACTGCAGACCACCTTCATCTTTTCGACTCATGATTCTTTGGTCCAAAAGCATGCCAAAAGAGTTGTCGTACTTAAAGACGGGATGGTTCATTCAGATGAGAGGAAGGCATCATGAGCGCTCTGCTTAGAATTGCCTACAGAAACATGCTGCGGCACAGAGGGCGTACTGTCCGCTCCGCATTTACCATTGCAGTAGCCCTTGTCTTTTTCATCTATTTCGACTCGATGTATTCGGCAATGGACCGGGGTGCCATAGACAACATGATAAACCTGAGCACGTCTGCGGTGAAGATCCACACAAAAAGGTACGCGGAGGAAAAACAGTCATTTCCCCTCAATTACGGTGTCCCCGGAGCTGAGGAGTTCCGAAGTGTTCTTGCCGGTCAAAAACAAGTGAAGGGGGTTGCCCCAAGAACGCGGTTTCTGGGCGAACTTTCCAACTACACGGAAACAGTACCGGTCTCAGGAACAGTGATTTCGCCCTCAAGCGATACGACAGTTTTCAAGACCAGGGACTATCTTGAAGGTGATTACTTCTCCGAATCCAGTGTACGTGAAATCATTCTGGGAAGAAAGCTTGCTCAGGAAATGGGCGTGGAAATCGGAGATTACATCACGTTGTATGCTCTCACCAGATACGATAGCAGAAATGCCGATGACTTCAAAATCATCGGACTGCTCAACACTACCGACCCGGCAATCAACCGCAGCACTGTGATGATTACTTACAGAGCAGCGGATGGTTTTCTCGATCTTGAAGGGCTGGCAACCGAGATGAATGTCGGTCTTCACCAACGGGTCAACCTGAAGGATCTGATCAGGGATGCACAGGAAGTGAAAACTTCACTGTCGGAAGAAATCAGCAATCTTCATGTGGAAACATTCACTTCGATGGGAGCCGCCTTTTTCGAAGTGACAAAACAGAAGAAAGCGTACAGTTATGTCTTTCTGGGTGTAATACTTATCATAGCGGCGGTCGGCATTTTCAACTCCGTACTTATGAGCGTTTATGAAAGGATACGCGAGATAGGAGTTCTGCGAGCCCACGGAATGCGCCCTAATGAAATAATCACCATGTTTGTATTGGAAGGGTTTCTCACCGGTTTAACAGGGAGCACTCTGGGATTAGTCCTGGGAATCGCGGCAAACCTTCAGTTGACACTCGTGGGCATACCTCTGGACAAAATGGCCGGCTCCATGGGAGATGCATCCGGAATGCCCTTCTGGGGTACCATCTACGGTCAGTGGAATGTCGGAACTTTTGTTCTGGCATTCGTTTTCGGAACTGTCGTGGCTACTTTGGCGGGCATTATTCCCGCAAGAAAAGGCGGCACTGTTCCGGTTACATCAGCTCTGCGCTACGTTTAACGGATCACAAGGAGTTTGTACCATGACATACATAATCAGAATGGCAATCAGAAATGTGAGCCGCAACAAGCGACGTTCCTTTCTTGCGGCGGTTTCGGTAGCACTTTCCGTGATGCTCATTGTATTCATGCAGGGCCTGATCGGCGGCACAATGAACTCCATGGTCAAAAACTACACGAAAAACGAAACCGGTCATATCAGAATCACCACGAAAGGGTTTCAGGAAAAGCAGCGCTTCTCGCCGGTTACCGAGAACCTGGAATCACCCCGGGAGATAATCCGCGGAATCAGACAGGATCCCGAAATTAACGCCCACATTGTGCAGATCACCGAAAGAATTCGTTTCGGCACCCTGATTTCAAACGACGGCAAGAGCAAGGGAGCTAACGTTGTGGCGGGTGATCCCGAGCAGGAAAAATCCCTGCTGATGCTTGACAGGTCCATCAAACCCGGAGGCTCTTACCTTGAGAATGATCGCGACATCATTATGGGCAGTAAACTTGCCGATGCACTGGGCTACAGTGTAGGTGATACGGTAGACGTGGTCACGCAGGCAAGCGACTACTCTCTTAATCTGCGCAATTTCATCGTTGCCGGTCTGTTCGAAACGGGAATGAATGCGCTTGATGAGTCAGTTGCCCATATTGCGCTCGGAGACGCCAGGAACCTTCTGCGCATGAGCTCATCCAGCCAGCAGATCATCCTGATGCTCGACGACCATCGGAAAGCAGAAGAAATAGCCGGACTGATCGGGAGTAAATTTCAGAATGAGAACCTTGCCGTGACCCCGTGGACCAAAATCGGAGATTACGGCAATATCGTCAAAATGTCTGAAAGTGTTTACCAATTCGTTTATGCTCTCATAGCTTGCCTTGGGGCATTCATCATCGGAAACATACTGATAATGGTAGTCATGGAGAGGCGCAAGGAGATCGGAATTCTCAAGTCAATGGGTTTGAAGAAGGGTGAAATTCTGGGACTGTTCCTGAGCGAAGGAACGGTGCTGGGATTTATGGGAAGTCTTTGCGGAATCGTACTGGGAGGAATAACTGTCGCCTATTTCCATATCAACGGCATGGATTTCAGCTCAATGATGGGCTCCTTCAAGATGCCTCTGGACAATGTGATCTATTTTACACTGGAACCGATCCAGTTTGTTAAGGTGATGGTTCTGGCAGTTGCCGTTTCGGCTCTGGTATCCATCAGTCCTTCATGGAAAGCAGCCCGATTGAGCCCGGTAGAAGCTATGAAAAGTGCCTGAATCTATCAAAGGAGAAGAGAAATGAATACTGCCGTATTGACTAAAGTGTTGATGGTTTCAACAGTGATGGTCTCTCAGGTTTTTTCCATGAACGGAGAAGAGATCCTTGCAAGGATGGACAAGAACCGTACCCAGGAATCCATGGAGTATACAGGTACAATGGCTATCCATCTGGGAGACAAGGTGCGGACCAAGAAGATGAAAGCAAAGGCGATCACCGGCCCGGAAAGCAAGGCTGTTGTGGAATTCACCAACGCCGAAGACAGAGGAACCAAATATCTGATGATCGGCTCTGATCTGTGGATCTATTTTCCCGGTGAAAACGATGTGGTCAAGATTTCCGGCCACATGCTGAAAGACGGCATGATGGGCAGTGATGTTTCCTACGAGGATGCGCTTGAATCGGATAAACTTTCCGACAAGTATTCTGTCTCGGTACTGCAAGAGCAGAAAACGAACGGTAAAGAGTGTTATGTCCTTCAGCTTGAAGCAAAAGTGAAGAGTACTCCCTACGCCAAGCGCAAGATGTGGGTGAACAAGGAAACATTCGTGGCGGAAAAGGAGGAGATGTACGCCAGGAGCGGAAAACTGCTGAAAGTCTCAACAGTGCTGGAAACGAAAACAATCGACGGGCGCGCTATTCCCACCAGAACTGAAATGTCAAACAAGCTCAGAAAAAACAGCAAAACGATTTTCACGATGAGCGACATAAGCTTTGATAAGTCATACAAAGAAGACGAGTTCTCCATGAGGTATCTCAGACGATGAAAACGGAGTGTCTGTTGAATAAAAATCTGCTTATAGTACTGATGGCAGTTCTCTGTGTTGTGCAGATTACGCGTTCACAGGAGCCACAAAGCTTCAAACTGAACGGTACAATTTTTTCGGATCTTTCCTGGATGCAGTATACAGACCAGAAGAGTCTTTCCGATTTTGCCGGTATGAGCACACTGGAACTCAGGGGACGCAACACCTACCGGCAGTACGGGACCGTATCCGCCCAGCTGGACCTGTTCCTTCTATACGGGCAGTATGCGTCCGCAGCCGGTTTGGCTCTGGACAGCATGCCGGGATCATTCGAGGAAAAAGCTCCACTTGTGCTGAATTTAAGGGAACTGTATCTGGCATTATACCCCCCGCTGGCGGATATCTCAATTGGAAGACAGATAATTCGTTTCGGGAGGGGAACGGTCCTTTCCCCTCTTGATATTTTTTCCACACTAAATGCCACCGACATCAGTTTCAAGCGAAACGGCAGAGATGTGGTGAATGTGAGAATTCCTCTGGGAATGCTCTCCGGCATAGACCTGATTACAGAACTTCCCCACGGCCAACAGCACTCGTCTGCCGCGAAATTCTTTACAAACCTTAACGGGTTTGATATCGATGCTGTCGCTTTATACCGTCACCGACCGGGTGATGTATCTACCGGAGCCGCATTCAAGGGTGATCTTTATGCGGGAATTTACGGTGAGGGTGTGGTTCACTGGAGAAACAGCCTCAGACCACAGTTTGAAGCAATGGCGGGGATAGACTATTCCCTGTTCAATCGAAAAGTTTTACTGGCGCTCGAGTACAGCTACAACAGCGCACCTATCGATCCGGATACAATCCCGCCAGAGCAAATTACCACACTCCCCCGGCCCTTCAACCGTAGACATTATCTATACCTTAATGCGGGAAGTAATATAAATGAGCTTCTCTCGGTTCATGGAAACCTGATATTCAACATTGAGGACAAGGCAGTACAGGGGATTCTTCTTCTCCGCTACAGCCTGCTTCAGGACATCAGTATAACTCCAAGCATCAGAGGCTGCCGCAATGACTTGAACGGGATAGATCTTCCCAACCCCGACCTGGTTTATTCTCTGAGGATTGAAATGGCATTCTAAGCACTTCAGTTCTTCTCAATTATTTCACCATAGCTTTTTTCTCCCCAAAGACGTCTTATTTTAAGAGACCAAAACGTGGCGCATGTCTTAACAGTCTCTCTACTCAGGTAGTATATTAGCATTTCCACCCACGTGAAACTCTCTGGAGCAACCGATGCCGAAAAAAGCATTAATAACAGGAATAAACGGGCAGGACGGATCATACCTTGTGGAACTTCTCTTGGAGAAGGGGTACGAAGTACACGGTATGATCCGCAGAGCGAGCAGTATCAACCGCAAGCGCATTGATCACCTCTACAAAGATCCTCACGGAAAGAATGTATCCTTGTTTCTTCACTACGGAGATATGTCCGACAGCAGCAACATGAACCGGATGCTCGAAAAGGTGAAGCCCGATGAGATCTATAACCTTGCTGCACAATCGCATGTACGCGTCTCTTTTGAAGTTCCGGAGTACACGGCTGATGTCGATGCACTGGGAACTCTGCGTCTTATCGACGCCATAAAAGAAAGCGGCATAGACAGCCGTTTCTACCAGGCATCCACCTCGGAGCTCTACGGAAAGGTGCAGGAGGTACCACAAAATGAGAAAACTCCCTTTTATCCCAGGTCTCCCTACGGAGTGGCAAAGCTTTATGCTTACTGGATAGTTGTGAACTACAGGGAGGCGTACAATCTCCACGCCTCAAACGGCATATTGTTCAATCATGAATCTCCACGAAGAGGTGAAAGCTTTGTCACCCGCAAAATCTCCCTGGGGGCTGCGGCTATCAAGGCCGGCCAGAAGGACTGTCTCTATATGGGAAATCTTGATTCCAAACGGGATTGGGGGCATGCAGCGGATTACGTCAGGGCAATGTGGCTGATGCTGCAGCAGGACAGTCCGGATGATTACGTCATCGCAACGGGCGAGACCCACTCTGTAAGGGAGTTTCTGGAAAAAGCGTTCGCTTGTCTGGATATTTATTTGGTGTGGAAAGGCGAGGGGGTGGAAGAGGTGGGGATGGATAAAAAAAGTGGTAAGATTATTGTTAGAATAGATCCTAAGTACTATCGTCCCACGGAAGTGGACCTGCTGATAGGCGATGCGTCAAAAGCTGAAACGAAGCTTGGGTGGAAGCCACGGATTTATTTTGATCAGTTGGTAGAGAGCATGATCAGGGCCGATTGGGATGCTATCAAGAATCCGGAAACGAACAATTTACAATAATCCGAGGCGTACTGAAAGGTTAGTAGTATGAGCGTTTGTGAGAATTCCACCGGGGAAAATTGCCCCTGCACCTACAGTTCATGCAGCAGAAGAGGCAAATGCTGTGAATGTGTTGCCTACCACAGGCGTTCCGGGGAAATCCCCGGGTGTTTTTTCACTCCTGAGGGCGAACGAACATACAACAGAACCATTAAGGCATTCATACGTGACAGGAGCTAAAAGAGGAGTACTCAAAGATGTCTAATCCGACAAAGTTGTTACCTGCGAAATTTCTTCTTCCGACATTACTGCTTTTGGCTCTTTTCTCTGGGGGAGCTTATGCAAAGGATGACGATATCAAATGGGAAGACGCCTCAAAAGAGGTGGACTATCTCCCCTATCCTCAGACATTCATCGATTCGGTAGAGAACCATCTTCGGGTCAACCGGGTTCGGGGCGCTCTGCAGAAGGTCAAAGCCGGCTCCTTCTCCAAGGGTGAAAAGCTGGTGTATGAGATCGTGTGGGGTCCGTTCAAAGCCGGCTATGTCATTCTCAATGCCCAGCCCCATCCCCAAACCGGAACCATTCGGCTGGGAGCTAAAGCTGTTTCAAACAATTTCGTAAGCGCTTTTTACAAAATGAGAGATTATATCATCTCCTGGGTTGATGCGGAAGGACTCTATCCCCACTTTTTCGAGCAGCACCTGAGGGAAGGCAAATACAAGATGGACGGGTTTATCCTGTATGACAATGTGGGAGAAAAAGTTTTCGTGCAGGAGAAGAAGTCACGCGTTTTCCGAGCTCCCAAATTCACACACGACTACATTTCCGTTCTCTACTACGTGCGCTCAATGGAACTTAAAAAAGGCGATCAGTTTTCCATAAACATGTTCATTCACTCGAAGATCCACCCCATACGGTTCAATATCAGAGGAAAAGAAGATGTCGAGGTGACGGCCGGCAAATTCAGATGCATTAAGCTGGAACCCAAACTGGCCGGCAAGGGCAGAGCTTTCACTAAAAAAGATAAAATGCAAGTCTGGCTTACGGATGACAAACACAAGATTCCTGTAATGATCAAATCCAAAATAAAAGTAGGATCAATCACTGCCAAGCTCATTCACTACGAACAAAATTAGTCTGATTAAGGGACTGGCGGCGGCGGAAATGTTCCGCCCCTGCTCTCCTGCTCAATCCACTGCAGGTACTCTCTGCTGCCATCTGTGATCGGCAAAGCCACAACACAGGGACATTCATAAGAGTGCAGCTGCTTGACTCTCTCCACCAGCGCAGGGAAATTCTCTTTGATGGCTTTGGCGACAAGCACGGTTTCGCGGTTCTCGGTCAGTTTTCCCTCCCACCAGTATACTGAGGTCATCGGATCAAGAACATTGATACACGCTGCCAGACGTTCCTGAACCAAAGCTTTCCCTATGGAGAGCGCCTGAGCATTGTCTTTGGTGGTGATATAAGCGAAAACGAATTCCATACATACCCCTTTTTTTTGGTTTCGAGAGGTCGAACGGGAATTAGAAGAGACTTGTAAAGAGAGAAAATCTATTCGTGAAGCTCAGAAACAGCTTTCTGACAGCCGTTTATTAAATTGCCCAGAGAAAGCAGTTTTATAGGTTTTTCGAAAAACACCGCATTGAGTCTGGCGAGTTTTTCTTCAGCAATTTCGGAAACATAACCGGAGATCAGTATCTTTTTGACGTCCGGATGAGCAGATTCCAGAAGTGTGATGCCATTGATCCGAGGCATCTGGTAATCGGTGATCAGAACATCGAGATGATTGGTCTGCATATAGTTCAAAGCTTCACGCGGATCATTGAACACGTGAACATTGACATTCTGAGCATGAAGACTGATGAATGCCTTAAGCAGATCAGTTATCTGTTCCTCATCGTCGACTATCATTATTTCCAGAGTATGAGACATCTAAAACTGGACCTCACCTTCCGATATGCTATTAGATGGGAAAGTTACAATCAAATCATACACATTTTCAACAGTTTTTTTGTATTTTTTTGAAATCGGTAGAAAACGTACTTGCAAAAAACATACCATTTTGCTGTGAAAGGTGCGGTTTATTTTATGCCTGCGGGTCACAAGTTTTCTCACTTTCAATACCTTGAAATCGTAATTGAGAAAAAATCATTATTTCAAACTGCGAATTCAGCCTTTAATATATGAATCACCAAACAGAAATCCAACACCTCCCCATTCTGGAAAAACGCTCCGAGATCATCTCTGCTCTGAAAGACAACCAGGTGATCGTGGTTGCCGGCCAGACCGGTTCCGGAAAAACCACCCAGCTGCCGCTTTTCTGTCTTGAAGCAGGTCTGGGGAGCAGAGGGAAAATCGGCTGCACCCAGCCCAGACGTATAGCCGCCACATCCATCGCCTCCAGAGTAGCCACACAGATGAACTGCCAGGTTGGGGACAAGGTGGGTTACAAAATCCGTTTTTCGGACAAGGATTCAGAAAATACCATCATAAAATTCATGACCGACGGTATACTTCTGGCGGAAACGGAACATGACCGCCTACTGACAAAATACGATACCATCATAATCGACGAAGCTCACGAACGAAGCCTCAATATCGATTTTCTCCTGGGATACTTGCGTCAGCTTCTTCCGAAACGCCCGGATCTCAAACTGATCATCTCCTCTGCCACCATAGATACCGAACTGTTTTCCAAATCTTTCAGCAATGCCCCCGTAATCGAGGTTTCCGGAAGGCTATATCCAATCGATTTGCTCTATATCCGACCTGATGAGCAAGAGGAGGAAAGCTTCAGTTATGTTGACAGTGCAGTTACAGCGGCAGTGGACCTGCTGGATGGGTACGGTCCCGGAGACATGCTGCTTTTCATGCCCACGGAAAGAGATATCCGGGAAACGTGCGACAAACTGGGTACGATTGCAAAAAAGCGGGATCTGCTCATCCTGCCTCTCTTTTCCCGGCTTACCAGAAAAGAACAGGATGCCATTTTCAGCACGTCAGACAGATCCAAGATAGTGGTCTGCACCAACATAGCCGAAACGTCCATTACAGTTCCGGGTATCCGTTATGTTGTGGATACCGGTCTTGCCCGGATTTCACGCTATGCACCAAGGCTGCGTACCAACCGCCTGCCGATTGAGCCTGTCAGCCGAGCAAGTGCAGACCAGCGTAAGGGGCGCTGCGGAAGAGTTCAGGAAGGTGTATGCATCAGACTCTACTCCGAAGAGGAGTATCTGGGACGGGAGGAATTCACACAGCCTGAAATCAAACGTTCCAATCTGGCCGGAGTGATTCTCACCATGAAAGCTCACGGTTTGGGATCTGTAGAAAGATTTCCCTTCATAGATCCACCTTCCACACAGGCGATTTCGGAAGGCTATGCGCAGTTGAGGGAACTGGGTGCACTTGACCAGAACAACAAACTCACCCGGCTGGGAAAAGAGATGGCCAGACTGCCCTTTGATCCCCACATCTCCAGAATGGTGCTTGCTGCAAAACAGGAGAATGCACTCAGGGAGGTGAAGATAATTGCAGCGGCACTGTCCATAGTGGATCCCAGAGAGCGCCCTTTCGACAAACAGGCCGAGGCTGATTACATGCACCGGAAGTTTACTCATGAATCATCAGATTTCATGACATATATCAAGCTGTGGGACACATACCAGAGTGAATGGAAGACGCTCAGGACTCAGAACAAAATGAGAAAGTTCTGCAAGGACCACTTCCTTTCATACACACGTATGCGTGAGTGGCATGATGTCCACCAGCAGCTCCATGAGACTCTTTCGAGAATGAAAGGGTTTCACGAAAACAGCACTCCGGCCGGAAACGATGCCATTCACCGTTCGCTTCTGACAGGATTGCTGGCGAACTGCGCCTACCTGGACAGCAATGGAAGGTACCGTGCAGCCAAAGGCAAAGAAGTGAAGGTGTTTCCCGGATCCGTGCTTTCCAAGAAGAGAAGTGATTGGATCATGTGTCACGAAATCGTCCAGACAAGTCAGGTTTTCGCGCGGACAGTTGCACAGATCAAGCCGTCCTGGATCGAGGATCTGGCCGGACCTCTTTGCAGACACAGTTACGACGCCCCCTATTTCGATGCTCGCTCAGGCACTGTGAAAGCCACCAGGAAAGTATCTCTGTTCGGTCTTCCTCTTGCAGTACACCGCAATGCCCCCTTTGGCAGAGTCGACCCGGAGCAGGCCGGCGACATTTTCATACGAGAAGGGCTCGTTGAAGAAAACCTTCGCTGTCACCATCCCTTCTACAAACACAACCGCAGACTGAAGAAACAGATACTGCAGAATGAAAGGAAGCTGAGAACCCGTGCACTCTACAGCGGTGATGAAGTGCTGTTTCGGTTTTATCACGAACGTTTGCCCAAGGTCACTTCCATACACGACCTGAACAGAATGATCAGGAAAAAAGGCGGTGACACACATCTTTTCCTGAAAGAAGAGGACATTCTGAGCACATCCGTTCCATGCGAGGTGGTTAACTATCCCGACCGCGTCAGCATAGGAGACCGCAGTTTTCCCCTGTCCTATGCCTTCGACCCGGGTTCGGAAAAAGACGGAGTGACTCTCAAACTGCCTCTCAATGCTGCACCGTTTGTGAAAAAAGACGCACTGAGTTGGCTTGTACCCGCAATGTGGCCCGATCTGATAAGGGACCTTCTGCGGAACCTGCCCCGGGAACTGCGCAGAAATTTCATTCCGGTCAACGAATCCGCAAAACAGATTGCTGCGTCACTGAGGCCTTGCCACAAACCGTTTGAGCTGGCCCTTTCAGAAAAAATAGAGGAACTGTACGGAGTCACCGTGGATCCGGAAATGCTGGAGGGAAAACGTGCCTCCCCTCACCTGAATGTACGGATAGAGATAAAGGATAAGAACGGCGAAATTATTGCCCAGGGAAGAGGCTCGGAAGTGCTTGAGAATCAGACCGTCTTTAAAGAATCTCAAGCGCAATCCCCATGGGAGAAAGCTTTCAACTCCTACCGCAAATCAGGGCTGACCACGTGGCCGGAGCAGGACATATCGGAACCGGTTCAGATCGGATCATCTACGGAGGGGTTGGCACTGCTGGGATACCCGACCCTGGTAGACTGTGACAGTTGTGTTGACCTGGTTCTCTTTTCCTCAAAAGAGGAGAGCGTTGAAAGACACCATCAGGGTGTCACTCGTCTCCTTGAATTTGCAATCGCCAAAGACCTGGCCTGGACCGAGAGGGACCTGAATCTTTCCAGCCAAGTGAAACTGATGTGCTCCCCCTTTGGGCCGGGAGACCGGTTCAGGCAGAAGCTCTACAGAATGATATCCGAAGCAGCCCTTGATTTCAAGCAAGCGCCAGTGAACAGAAAAGGTTTTGACAATCTTGTCCTGAAAACAAAGGAGAAACTCAGAGGAGCCGGCTTCAGGACACTTTCCGTTTTCGAGGAATCGCTTCGGATGTTCAGTGAGAACGTCTCGCGGGTTGGCGCGGCCAAAAACAGAGTCGCATCGGATATAAAGGAGGAGCTGTGCCGGGACCTCAACGCTCATTTCACGGATATCCTTGATGAGAGGGTTACACTTGAACAGTTTCTGAATTACCCCCGCTACCTGCGAGCTTTCAGCGCAAGAATCGACAAAGCCATTTCCGATCCTCTGAAGTACCGTCAGAAAAGATCGGCGTTAGGCAGTTTTGAGGATATCTATGAGTCCCTGCGTGAAGAGATGCTGAAAAAAGAGAAGGCGGCAGCGCAACATGAGCTCAATGAGTTCAGGATGATGGTGCGAGAGTATGAAATAAGTCTTTTTGCCCAGCATATCAGGACAATTTTCCCGATATCGGAAAAGCGCCTGGGGAAGCAGGCTGATGAGATCAGGGCGGAGCTAAAGAAAGGGCAAGAACGGGGGAAGCGGCCCTGAACGGTTCTATTCACAAAAACACCTCAGGTAAACCTACCTGCCAAGTCTCTCCTCCAAAAGTTCCCCGTACAGCCGCTCAATAGCAGAAACCGTGCGATTCGGCGAGTAAAAACGCTCAAAGCGTTCCTTTGCCGCCTTCCCCATAGCCCTCCTCAGCCCCGAATTGCCGAGCATGGCCGACAACGCACGGCATAACTCCTTCGGCTCCGATGAGGAAAGCAGCATTCCACTGACGTTGTTCTCAATTATCTCGTTCATCGGCGGAAGATCCAGAGCAACTACCGGTTTTGCAAAACTCATGGCCTCTGCATATACAATTCCGAACGTTTCATCCCTGGAGGGCACGCAAAGACACTCACAATGTTCAAGAAGCCACTTCTTCTGCTTTTCATCCACAATTCCAAGATCAATCACATTTTGCGGCGAACCACTGAGAGATGGTCCTGGTCCTGCCACTACAAGTTTCTCCGTACTCTGAAGGAGCGAAAAAGCTGCAATCAGCTCAACGAAGCCTTTGTGGATTTCGCGCCTGCCTAAAAAAAGCACAAAGCGCCCCTCAACGAGAGCTTTTGAAAGATGAGCGCTTTCCGGATCCTGCATGACCGGCGGGATAACTTCTGTTCTGGGCACCTTCCCTCTAATCCTGGACAGGTACTCTCCGCGAAAACTTTGAGTAACACACACGAGCGCATCAGAGCTGCTGTAGGCTTTCATCTGCTCAGGGGAATCTCCCCAGCGACCGAAGTGGATCGCAGGTGTCTGGACTATGGAAATACCAAGATCAGAACAGACCAGCTGTGCGCACCTGGCCAGATAACCAGTTGAATAGGAGTGGACAATATCTGCCTGCTTTATCAGCTTTCTGAGCCTCTTTTCAAACACCAGTCTGTAGAAAAGGAAGAGTCTGTCATATAACCATGCAGCACCGATTCTTTTCGCAAAAGGTAAATTCCACAGCTGCAATGGAAGAAGTTTCAGAGAATCGAAAGATGAAGAGCCAAGAGAGACCACCAATTTTCCTGAAGGATCCACATATGTTCGCTTCTTTTCCCCATGAGCATACTGGTGATACAACCCGGGTGAAACAGACCTATAATTGTGCACAACTATAGACACATCATAGCGAGATGAAAGAAATGCGGCATGCAGCCTCACCGCCTCCTCAATGCCACCCTTGAGGGGCCAGTAAGAATCGGACAAAAGAACCAATTTAGTCAAACAGAGCTCTCCCAGCCTGAATGTTGGGCTTGGTATATCGTTATCAAGACCGACTGACCGTATTGAAACGTCGGCAATTCAGATCACGTCTGAATTAAGAGTCGGAATTTCGGGCTTCTGAACACTTTATTTCGTTTAAGCTTACTCATAAGATATTTTAAGTTATGCTGATATGAAAGCTGTCATTTCTCAGGAGACCTAAGTGAAATACCAAAACCTCGAGCTTGATCCATTTCAGGTAGCAGCCGTTGAGTCGATAGACAGAGGTGAATCACTGATTGTGGCCGCACCAACCGGATGCGGAAAAACGCTCATTGCCGAGTACGCGGTGGAGGAATCCATAAAGCAGGGTAAACGTGCGGTGTATACCGCGCCCATCAAAGCTCTGTCCAATCAGAAGTACAGAGATTTCCGCAGACGATTCGGTGATGAGGTGGTGGGAATACAAACGGGGGATGTCACCATCAACCCGGAAGCCCGTCTTCTGATCATGACTACCGAAATTTTCAGAAATCTGATTCTGGAAGATTCCCCCCGGCTGGTGGATATCTATTATGTCATATTTGATGAAATTCACTATCTTGATGATCCGGACAGAGGCACAGTCTGGGAGGAGAGCATCATTCTCGCTCCCCCGGAGATCAGGTTCATGTGTCTGAGCGCCACGGTTCCCAACATTCGGGAACTCGCGAATTGGATGGGTACCGTCAGAGATACCCGGTTCACCATTGTGGAGGAAACTCATCGTCCGGTTCCTCTTAAACACCATTTCTATCACCCAAAATTCGGCCTTATCAGCATAAAAGGCATCAAACGCAAATATAGAAAAGATCCGGAAGTACGCAAGAAATTCCTTCGCAGAAAACCTTCCTCCAAAAGAATCGTCCAGATGGTGCTTAATCAAGGACACCTGCCCATTCTCTATTTCTGTTTCAAGCGGAGAGCCTGCGAGCGTAATGCCGAACAGCATATGCGCCTTCAGCTGCTTAATGAAAACGAACGTGCGCACGTGATAAAAATGGTGGATGAACTGGTGGAACAATACGGGATTTCCGGTTACGAGCGGCTGAACCATTTGCGGGAATTATGGGAATCAGGCTGTGCTTACCATCACGCCGGCATTCTCCCTGCAGCGAAGGAGATAGTGGAACGGCTTTTCACTGCCGGTCTCATAAAGCTTCTTTTCTGCACTGAAACATTTGCTCTGGGAGTGAATATGCCCGCAAGCTCCGTAATTTTTGACGAACTGGAAAAATTTGACGGAGTGGAATTCAATTACCTCATGACCCGTGAGTACAATCAGATGGCGGGAAGAGCGGGCAGACGCGGGATGGATGATGTGGGATATGTGTATTCTCAGATCACCCCCGAAGCCACCGATCCCAGACATGTCGAACGTCTTCTTTACGGAAACAACGAACGGATCAACAGCAGGTTTTTCGCTTCCTATTCAACCATCCTCAGTCTCTACAGTCAGTTCGGTGAAGGAGCTTTTGATATATTCCGCAGAAGTCTGCGCAACTTCCGCAAGGGAACGTTCACCATGACCAAGCCCTACCAGAAAGAAGAGGCGCAGATCAGGAACAGAATCAAATTTCTCAAGTCCGCAGGTTTCCTTGACGGCATCATGCTTACCCCCAAAGGGCAGCTGGCTGCCGCAGTCAGCGGTTACGAGATCCAGTGCGCAGAACTTTATCATGCCAGAAGTTTTGATGAACTGAGTGTAGAGCAGATACCAGTGGTTCTGGCCGCGCTTATTACAGAGGAAAGCCGCAGCAGAAAAAACGTCCCGGTATCGAATGTACAGCTGCGATTTGAAGCTGAAAAAGTTATCCACAAGCTCAGAACAAAAGAGATAAAACACGCCATCGACAACCCCATACGGGAGATGGATTTCTCACTCGCCGCTCCGGTATTCGCCTGGACCAGAGGTTGTGATCTTAAACAGCTTGCCGGATTCGGCGTTCCCGAAGGGGACCTCATCAGGGTCCTGCGAATGACAGTTCAGCTTTTGAGAACTCTCCGGGACAGAATTCCCGACCCGGATATCAGCGATAAAATGCATCAGGCACTGGTTATGGTTAACCGGGATGTAGTGGATGCTCAAGCTCAGCTGGAAGTGGGATAATTAGGTGGAGTCCTGTTTAAGTTCTCTTCTATCTCCCATGGGTAAATTGTGTAAAGCGTACAATTCACCCCTGAGATTATCAGATATATAAGGCAGGTGCAGATGCTTCCCACACCTGCACCTGCCTACAGCTAATGCTTAGAAAGAATCCCCTGGATCGACTCCACATGCATCTGATCATCTTCGAAATCATTTTCCAGGTCAGTCACTATTTCCGGTACAAACACATTCTCCAGCGCCTCTTCGTACCTCTTGGCGATAAGCTTCTCATCCCTCATCAGTATCTTGAGAATCTCATCGCTACTGAAACCGGGCTGAAAACTGGGCTCATGAAGTCTGCTTTCGTTTAATTCTCTGCTGTCCGGGGGGTTCTCTCCAAGCTGCCTGATATACATACTGATATTATCGGCATGTTCAATATGGTCCTCCTTGAATCCCTGCAACTGTTCGCGAACGCCTTCATCCGAAATATGATCAATAGCCCAATCATATTCTCTAGTCGCTTCTAAATCAAGCAAAACCAAATTCTTAAGAGTTTGAGCGATTTCTCTGTTATCCATCAACTCCTCCCTGCTCAAAACAAAAACAGTTGTCCTTATCTGATTACGATTATCAGGATTTAAAGAGTCTAAGAAAGGAGTGCGCCTAAAAAAAGTGCGCCGGCATTGCACCGGCGCTTCCGCTTCACCCAAATTGCTGCAAGAGGGCCTTGCAGGTAGGAAATAATTGCTGGTACTTTCAATATAACACAAAAAGATCGTAGCCACAACTTTTTGTAATTTTTTCCAATATCAGAGTCTGACCTTTTCCTAACCTCTTCCATACGGTTTTAAATTGACCCGGCTATATATTCCCTGTATAATCAACACTTACAACAGACTATAAAATTACGATGGAGAAATAAATGGCTATTCTGAAAAACTTGAGTATTCGTGCAAAGTTAATGATCTTGATCACAATGACTACTTTTTTCATTGCCATGACCGGCTTTCAGGGTATTTCCGGTCTAAACAAGGCTGTGCGGGTGCAGGAGGAAAACGAAAAACTGGAACAGGTCCAGAAAATGCTCAAGGATAGAATGATCGACCATTTCAAATGGAGCCAAAAAGCATCCCGATTTCAGACAGATTCTACCATAACGAACATAGAGGTGGAAAAAGATCACAAGAATTGTGCCTTAGGAAAATGGTATTACAGCGATGAGAAAAAATCGACCTCCGAACTCTCCCCTACCATCAGAACACTGCTCGACTCTCTTGAGGAACCCCACGAAAAACTCCACCGGTCGATTCTGAAAGTTGAAGATCTTCTCGCACAGGGGGCACATGCACAAGCTGTCGACCTGTTCGCTCACAACACACTGCATGCACTGGAACAGGTTCAGCAGAACCTGAACCACATTGACGATGAAATCAAAAAAGTGGCCCGGAAAGAGCATGAAAAATACCGTAAGGAAATGGAAAACGGAAAACGCGGCATGCTTTTAGGAATGATATTGTTTGCCATTATAAGCATACTGGTATCCGTTGTTATGGCAGGTTTCATACGCAGACCGATACTCAGGCTGATATCGATGCTGCAGGATATTGCTCAGGGAGATGGTGACCTGACCCGCCGACTGGATGAATCCTCCAAAGACGAAACGGGAACTTTGGCCAAGTGGTTCAACCAGTTCATCGACAGAGTTCATTTCATCATAAAAGAGATGAAGGAAAACGCCAACCACCTGGCATCCTCCAGTGAAGAGCTTTCAAGCGCAACGACTCAGATCACCGCAAGTGCACACGCCATGAGCGATCAGAGCAGTTCGGTTTCCGATTCGACCGAGCAGGCCACAAAGAACATAAATGGCATTACCGTCTCGGCAGAACAGATGTCCAATTCGGTCAACATGGTAGCAACAGCTGTGGAAGAGACCAGCAGCTCGATACGGGAAGTGGCACAGAACTCCCTCAAACAATCCCAGATAGCATCGGAGGCCAACGAACAGACCCGCTCATCGAGATCAAAAATGGAAGCATTGGGAACAGCGGCAAAAGAAATCGGCAAGGTGATCGATGTCATAAGCAACATTGCGGATCAGACCAACCTGCTGGCCCTCAATGCCACCATCGAGGCTGCTTCGGCAGGTGATGCAGGAAAAGGTTTCGCCGTAGTTGCCAAGGAAGTGAAAGAACTGGCCAAACAGACGGCTCAGGCGACGGAGGAAATCCGTTCCCAAATAGAAGGGATACAGAAAAACGCAAACGACTCTATAGGTGCAATAGGCCAGATCAGCACAATTATGG
>JBKHHW010000066.1:0-16562 GCA_046538945.1 Chitinispirillaceae bacterium
TTCCCCTGGCAGCATTCAAAACTCCTTCTGCAGCCGCCCCCTGTCTCCTATTCCCCTGTCTCCTATTCCCCTGTCTCCTATTCCCCTGTCTCCTATTCCCCGTCTCCTATTCCCCCTCTCCTCACTCACTCTGTCCCACCATTTCCCCACGGAACAGCACCACCTGGTTGCGCCCATGCTCTTTAGCGAAGTAAAGCGCCTTGTCGGCAGAATCGATAACCTGCTGCTCACTCTGCCCGTGAAAAGGAAACACCGCACAGCCGATACTGACGGTTACATGAAGATCGTTGCCACCGCTTTTAATCACATGCTGTTCGATGGTCTGCCGTATTCTCTCAGCGATTGCCACAGCCCCCTTGTCGCCGCTTTCAGGAATGACAACCGCGAATTCCTCTCCTCCGTACCTGGCAGGAATATCATTGCACCTGATGGAGGAACGGATACACGAAGAGATCTCTCTGAGAACAAGGTCTCCCACCGGGTGACCGTAGGTATCGTTGAAAGATTTGAAGTGATCGATATCCATGAGCAGAAGGGACAATGGACGGCTGTGACGCCGAGCTCTCGCCAGCTCCCGGGTCATTACCTCCTGGAATGTGCGGTGATTGTTCAGTTCGGTAAGCCCGTCGGTAGTGGCCAATTTTTCCATTTTCTGATAGAGTCTGGACCTGGTCAATGCAACAGAAGCATTTTCAACCAGAGTCGTGAGAATCTGCTCCGCCTGTCCGGAGAACTGATTCACTTCCGAACTTTCAACCGAAAAGAGACCCAGACACTTTCTCTTGTCATCACTGACGATCGGAAAAATGATGATGGATTTCAATGTCGGGTTGGGAGCTTCGCCCGGCTTGAATTTGTAATATTTATTCCCGTGTGCTTGTATATCGGGTATGTTGACCACCCTGCGCTTTAAAAAAGCAAAAGAGTACAGGCCTGAATTGATCGGGAACTCCATACCCTCGTTAATATCGAATTTTGCCCCCGCTATGCGCAGCACCCGGCCGCAGCGCTTCTTTTCATCGTAGACAATAGAGATCAGACGGTTGCAGGCTGTGATCTGAGGCACCATTTCAAAGAGCACATTAAAAACATCCTCGAACTTCAGCGCGGTGGTGAACCGATGACTGGCTTCGTAGAATATTTTGAATGTTTTAGCAGCCTGCTCGCGGATATTGCTGGCGCGAATATTTGTGATAAGTGCGGCTGCAATGGAGGAAAAGCGCCTCATCAGTTCCTTGTCCTGTTCCCTGAAGGCGGTTTTGTCCCTGCTGTCGATCAGAAGAACTCCCAGCAGTTCGTTGCTTTCACTTGTAACAGGAACTGCCAGAAGAGAATTGATCGACTCCCGCTGAGAATAGTACATGAGATCGGAAACGTACAAGGAGAGGTCTCCGCTCATGAAAAGCCGCTTCTCGCTTGCCACCTTTCCCAAAACACCCATTCCCAGAGGAATTTCGGCTTGTTTTGCCAGATTGAGACTTCTGGAATGATAACAGTTGAGCACAAGCACGTGTTTTTCGGGATCATAAATGAAGGCCGCCGAAGTGAAAGCCTTGAAATTGCGGCTCATGAAATAAACCATCGAATTGAGCTGCTCGTTCATGCCCTCTTCTTTGGAAACGATGAAAGTGTCCGTGGAAGAGGATTCGATTCTGAACATCGAGGTCTGCATTTTGAAGTCGGCAGTTTTCCTCTCGTTTTCGGCTGCATTCCGTGCATTGGACATCGCTTCCACCAGAGCATTGTTACGCGCCTCCTCCAAAGCCTCCTGCATCTCTTTATCAGACACAAGCTCCCGCTGCTTCAGAATGCCCCACGGCACCAGACCTGTAGAGGCCAAAACAGCCCCGAAGACCAGCTGTTCGAAAACAACGTCGATTCTATGAAGAGGAGCCATCCATACCTGAGTCTCCACTACCGCATCCGCTGTAACCAGAAGAAGAATAAACAGAGAGGTGGGCAACCACACAGGCTCCTTGCGGACTAACGCGGAAAAGAGAGTCACAAGCAGAAAAAGGAGAGGGAAATAATAGTTCTGATCGTTTTGAAACACAATTCCGGCCAGCAGAATCCAAGCCGCTAACAGAAAAAACACATGCGTTCCGATTTTTTGCTTGGGTTTGAAGAAAGAAACCAGGACAACAATACTAAATACAAGTAGAGGTGCAATCCAGCTCAGTATCCGAGCCTCCGAAATATTCCTCAGAACCCCATCCGCAACTCCAGACACGGCTAATGCACCCAGCCCGAAAGCCAGAACATATTGACACACGACCAAAAAAGCGTAAAAGTTCATGTAGATTCCGAAGATACAGTGTTGCACCGGAACGCGAAATGGTGCTATTTTAATTGATCCAGTATATCATTTTTTCCAAATCATACATTGAAATGCATAAAAAATCAAAAAAAATCGGCAGTATAAGAAGAACTCTGATACGCGTATTGGGCCCGGAACGTTCTAAAATGATTTTCTCGTGGGTTCTGCGCAAGAAGTTAAAAAATAAAACCATAGAGATTCCTTCCGGGTTGCGGAAATGCTCCTATGTGCTGATCATCCTTCCCCAAAACCGTTTGGAGATGGTATTTCAGCTCGAAAACCTCATCGCGCTCCTGTCACTCTACAAGCATGCGGAAATCACTCTTCTCTGCACACCTGGGGTCAGCTCTTTTGTGCGCGGCCTTCATGGAGTACGTATCCAAGAGTACCCACCGGAGGAGATGTGTCTTTATAGCCTGCAGTGGAAAACCTTCATCCAAGAATCCGAAGGCGTTTTCGATTTGTGCATCAATCTGGAAAAACAGGAGAACCTTGCTCTTCTCTATCTGATCGGCCACTGCCGTATTCCTATTCGGGTCGGATATGAAGAAGCCGGCGATTACCCCTTTCTGAACATCCGCCTGAAAAATTCTTCTCAGGAGAACCGCAATCTTTCAGAACGCAACAGAGTCATTTCAAAATTCCTGGGAGCAAAAGGGAATAAGAACATCGAATGGGGTGTTTCCAAAACCACCGCAGATGAGACCAAACAGCTGTTAAGAGAGATGAAATTGGCAGAAACTTCTTTTCTGACCGGTATCGACCTCTGCAGCCTCGAAGCGTACTGCGGAAAAGGGTGGTGTGAACACCTGATCAGAAGCCTCAAAAAGAACACCAACGGGCAGTTCTACATCTTTTCCGGCATGAAAGGAGAGACGAATGCAATTCCTTCCTCGGAAACATTTCCTCTTCTCCCCCAGCTGTCGATACCCCAAACAGCTGCACTTATAAAGCAGACCCATTTGATAATCACTTCCAAATCGGCACTTCTCGGTCTGGCACAACTTTCCTCCTGCCACGTTGCAGCAGTTCTGAAGGAAACGGATTTCTCCATATATTGTAAAAATAGTCCCAGAGTTGAGCCTTTCACATTCACCGAAAAACCAAGCGGAGAGACTTCCGATCGGATAATTCAGCATTTGAAAAATTTGAATTCCCAAACTGAGAAGAAAAAAGTAATGTCGCACCAGAAACGTTAATGATATAATTTTCTAGTTTCAGACCAGCAGGTCCATTCTACCCTAGAGTTTGTTAGCCTTGAGTACAACTCACTCCTGAGCATTGAAAACGTAGATCATGTTAGAAAACATAAGAAGAAATTTATCCTACAAACTGAAAGAACTTGAATTCCGAATCCAGACGTGGAGAAGGGCCAGGGAGATCTCGCGCGCCTACGGGAGCGGATCGCAACAACCTGCACCCCACAAACTGCTGAGCAAAAAGGCGGTGCAATTCGGAAGTATTTCACTGATAGCAGCAGTAACGGTTTGGGGGGTGATAAAAATGGTCTCATTGCCTCCCCTTGCGGCCCAGCAGACATTATCTGATAAAAGCAGCCCGCCTCCTGAAACAGATCTGCTTCAAGGCGAACCGGACAGACCGCAGCAGAAGGTTTCTGAACCTGATCCCGAAAACACAGAAATCGCCGCTGTTTCTGATACCATCGAAGGCAAAACAGCTCCCGATACAGTTGAGGTTGCAACTGCTTTTGATTCCATTCCGGAACAGAAGACAACCCGGGCCTCACCAGTAAAAGACACGAGTATGCCACTGATTGATCAGATACTGTCGTCGATGCCCCCCAAGAGCAGCGCTGATTTTATGATTCTGGCAAACAAGGCCGAAAAGGTGCTCTATTTGCTCAAATCGGGCACCGGGCGGTTGGAACTCTTCAGAGCATATCCCATGGCCAGCGGTGAGCAGGAAGGCCGCAAGCGTACTTCGGGGGACAAGAAGACCCCGGAAGGAAGCTACTTTATAATCGGACGCAAGGAGAGAAGCGAGCTGTCCTCCATCTACGGGCCGATAGCTTTTGTACTGAACTACCCCAACAAAAACGACAGGTCGGAAAACCGCAGCGGACAGGGAATCTGGATCCACGGCTCAGAATACCTCGATTCGCCCCCAGAATATACAGCTGGCTGTCTTGCACTTGCTAATTCTGATGTTCTGGAACTTGCGGACATACTCGGAAGCGGTTTCGCCGTCCCGGTGGTCATCATAAGCGGCAAAAAGGGAAAGGCCCACCTATCCGAAATAGACCTCCAATCTCTGGAGTCCCGAAGAAAACAGTTCCTCCAGAGATACCTATCCCAGGAAAAGCTGCTAAAACAACTGGTCATGGATTGGAAGAGTGCCTGGGAGTCGAAAGACATCGGGAAGTATGAATCTTTCTACGACACCGCAGACTTTCTGGAGGGCAGTCAGGGATGGGATGCTTTCCGGGCCCGCAAACTCCGCACGTTCTCGATATACGACACCATAGATATCACTGTAAGCAAGTTCATTCTCATTGAACTTTCGCAATCAAGAGCTGTTGTCAAGTTTCGCCAGGTATACTCCACCAACCTCAACCGGATGGTGAACGGCAAACGGCTTGTGTTCGTAAAAGAACAGGATACATGGAAAATTTCTAGGGAGGGTACTTTCCCTGAAGAGGAGCTTCTTTTATGATTTTCTCATTTTCAAAGAAAAAAGAGATCAGGGATCCGCAGGAACTCGCAGCGCTGCTTGAAACTCACCTGAATGAGATTCAGGAAATCATCAAGGCCGCCCGGACCGAAAAGGGAGAGCTCCACACTCTTCTTGCATCCGCGGAAAGCGAACGTTCCCGGCTGCATAACGATTCCCAGGGAATCGAAGAGCTTAAGGGTGAGATGAATGATCTGCACCATCAGTATGACGATCTTAAAAACAGCGTCAGTACCGCCCATAACGCAGCAGAACGCCTGGAATCATTCCAGAAAGCAGCCGACAAACTGGGTGAACGGATAGAATCCATCGAAGAAACCGTTTCCAGAATTACCGACCAGGAAAACTTCATTCAGAACCTCAGCACCAAAATGGACAGCATACTGGAGAAGCTCAGCACCCCCGAGGGGAAAATGCTGCAGGAGGAGTTCGGGGCCATTAGGGAGATGGAGAAAAGACAGAAGACTGCTCTGGAATCGATGGACAAACTCGAGCAGAAGATCAGCTGCTGGGCCGAACAGTTCGACGCGGTGCAGGCAAAGATGGCCGAAACGGAAGCCAGCGCGCAATCCGTTCAGGGCAAGGTTTCCGATATGGAACACGAGATGACCCGTTTCCGTGTAGTGAAGGAAAAGCTCGACGGCCTGAACAGCCTTTCCGAATATGTCAAATCAAAAATCAAATCACTGGAAGCTCAGCGTGTTGTCGTGGACAAAGCCAATGAAACATCGCTGATGCTCAACAACACGGTGTGGCGCATCGACGTCGATCTCAAGCAGCTTCAGAACAAGATTTCATCCATGGAGAAAACGGAAAAGAACATCTGCCGGATAGAGGAGATGCTGGAGCAGTCCCAGGCAGCCATAACCGAGATCAGAGATTTCAAAGAAGCCATGAAGGAGATGTCGCACAAGATCGAGGAGACCAGAGCACTTGACAGTCACTTCGAAAGCAGGCTGGGCGAACTGCAGCGGCACAGCAAACACATAGATTCCGTTCATGAAAAGGTGCACGAAACACACACGGTGGCAAAAAACACCGAAACAATAATCAATACCCTTAACAAACACCTGCCGATGGTGGAGGGCAGCCGGGCCAAAGTCATGGAATACGAGAAGGCTCTGGACAAAGTAAAACTCAAAATTGAAGAGGTCAGCAAGGAGTGGCAGGCCATAGACGCTGTGAACCAGCGCATCGTGTCCATTGAATCCCAGGTCAATGAAATTGATTCAAGGCTCGATACGGTTACAAAAAAGGAAAAGGATATCGAAAGCTTCGATACCAAGCTCAATGACATCAGGATCCTCATCGAGGATGTGTGCAGCAAGGAGGAGACGCTTCATGGCCACCGCCAGGAAATCGACAGCACAAATCAGAAAATCGATTCCTTTTTCGAAAACCTGGAGATGCTTGAAAACAGAATTGCCGATTTCAAGCAGCATGAAAACCAGATCACAGCCGTCGGTGAAAAAATCGAAAACCTCAAAACACTCTCGGACAAAGCCGACGAACAGATAAAAATAACCGAGGAAAAAGCCGGGATCATCGACGAGGTACAGAACAAAATAGAAAGTCTCGGCGGAATGGTAAGCGAGGTGGACGAACGCATCAACACCCAGCTCCAGAGAAAAGCTATGATCGAGAAAACGGAAAAAAGACTCGACCAGCTAAATTACCTGCTTGGTGATATAAACATGAAAATCCAAAGTCTCACGAAGGACCAGAAGAAGGTCGAGGAGGTCATCAGCCAGCTGTCCGCCATTTCCGTTCAGTCACTCGAGGCGAAGAACATGATGATCAGACTGACGGAGGAAAAACAGGCGCTTCTGCAGGAGGAAAATCATATACGCGATATGCGCAAAGAGCTGCAGGAGCTTGTGGCGGACGCCTGCGGAAAGCTGAACGAATTTCAGTCCTACACCGAGAAAGTCAAGTCATCCGTAGAACAGAACCGCTCCGATTTCAATACAATCGTGGATACCAGCAAGGACCAGATCGAAAAGATCCAAAAGCATCAGATCTCGATCAGTGATGCGGAAAAAGAGCTGAGCCGGGTTGAGAAACTTCTTGAGGACCTAAAGGGGGAAATGGATCAGATCAACCGCCGTACCAGCAAAATCGAAGCTATCGACACCCGCATCGGGAATGTGGATACAGTAGTGTCCGATATGGAGATCCGGATCGACTCAATTGATAAAGGCAGAGATCTTGTCAATTCAACTCAGAAGAAGATCGACAGTCTCACCGATATCATAGATACGGCTTCTTCGCAAATCGAAACAATAAACAGCAAAGCACAGGAAATACAGGCCGTTGGCAGCCAGGTAGAGGAATTGACCAAAATGATGGATTCAGTCGAACGCAGAATGAGAGAACTGGCCCGCGAAAAACAACTCATAAAAGAAGCAGAAAATCGTATTAGTAGTTTGAATATACTGTTGGAGGATATAAAAGCCGCGATTGCGAACCTGACCGCTGAAGAGCAGCGCATACAGGATGCAGTGGAAAAAACCTCCGAACTGCGCTTCCTGCTTGGAGAAGTCGAATCGAAACTCGCCCTTTTCAGGCAGCAGAAAGAACAGCTTTCGGATTGAGTGGCTTTTAAGGGAATGTAATTCCAAGCCTTCAGGGCAGCAATACTCCCAACAGTTGGAGTCCCGATATGTGATTGTTTTGGCTTCGTTTTCACCCGAACTCTTTCCGCTTTCAGTGCGGGTTGTATTTTATACCTATGGATATTTCCCTCTTTCTACCCTCATCCTCAGTCGATGAAGCTGTCCATCACTTTTTGGACAAGGTGCTCACTGTAAACCCGAAAGTGAGCACCGATCTCATCGAAAAGGCATTCCGCTTTTCCTGGAATGCGCACAAGGATCAGGTCCGGAAATCAGGCGAGCCGTTTCTGGCACATCCGGTTGCCGTTGCTCTTATTCTGGCAGAACAGAAACTCGATGCCGTCACTATCGCTTCAGGCCTCCTCCACGACGTAATAGAAGACACCATCATTCCCATAGAGGATCTGGAGAGAGAATTCGGAGAAGAGGTGGCGGTTCTGGTGGACGGAGTAACGAAGATCTGCACCTTCCAGATGAAAAGCCGTCAGGAGAGGCAGGCGGAGACCTACCGCAAGATGCTTCTCTCCATGGCCAAGGACCTGCGGGTCATCATAATCAAATTCGCCGACAGACTTCACAATCTTCGCACCCTCAAATATCTCAAACCGGAGAGAATACGGGCCATTGCAGCCGAAACACTCGACATTTACGCTCCCCTTGCCCACCGTCTGGGAATGGCACGCATAAAATGGGAGCTTGAGGATCTGGCCTTCAAGCACCTCTACCCGGAAGAATACAAAGACATCGTCGCCAAAGTCGTCGCGAGCAGAATCGAACGCGAATCGGTTATTGACGCGTTCACCATGCCGCTAAGGGCGAAACTGGATGAGGAGAACATTTCCGCAACGATCGCGGGGAGGCCAAAGCATTTCTACAGCATTTACCGCAAGATGATACAGAGAAACAAACCATTTGATGAAATCTACGATCTTCTGGCGATCAGAGTGATTGTCGACTCCATCAGAGATTGCTACCATGTGCTGGGACTGGTGCATTCGTTGTGGACTCCCATACAGGACCGCTTCAAAGACTACATCAGCACCCCAAAATCAAACGGCTACCAGTCTCTGCACACCACCATTTTCGGTGAGCAGGGCCAAGTTGTAGAGATGCAGATCCGCACCTGGGAGATGAACCAGACCGCTGAAGACGGAATCGCCGCCCATTGGCTGTACAAAAGTGGTGATCAGGTATCCGGGCTCAGCAAAGATGATAAAGCCCTCATCTGGCTCAAAAACCTTATCGAATGGCAGAAAGACCTTACAGACTCCACCGAATTCTACGAATTTTTTAAAATCGATCTCTTCCATGCCGAAATTTTCGTGTTTACCCCAAAGGGCGACCTGATTTCGCTTCCCAAAGGAGCGACGGTGCTTGACTTCGCCTTTTCGGTGCACACTCATCTGGGTATCCACTGCATCGGTGCCAAGGTTGACGGAAAGATTGAGCCCATCAATAAAATGCTCAAAAGCGGCCAGACGGTCGAAATAATGCACCTGAATTCCAAAACCCCTTCGATAGACTGGCTCAGGGAAGTCAAGACGCCCAAGGCACGGAGCGCAATCAGACGATGGCTCAAAAATACAGGTAAACAGGAAAGCATAGACCTGGGCAAGAAAATTGTCCAGACGTCATATAAAAAACTTCACGCCAGCACATCACTGAATGACCATGTCCCCGGATTGCTGCAGTTTCTGGGCGTTGGCAATCTTGACCGCCTCTACGAGCTGGTCGGGAGCGGTGAACTCCCCATAAGCAAGGTGATGCAGTATTTCCAGGTGCGGAAAGTCAAAAAGAACGTCTCCTCGAACATGGTTTCAAGGTTGATGGACACGTTCACCGGACGAACCCAGGGAGTGCTGGTGGGGGGCAACGACAATCTCATGGTCCGGTTCGCCAAATGCTGCAACCCCATTCCCGGCGATCCCATAGTCGGATTTGTAACCCGGGGAAGAGGAATTTCCATTCACCGGTCCGACTGCTCTAATGTGGAAATATTCTCTGCCGATGAGGAGCGGAAAATAGAAGTCAGCTGGGACGATGGTGAGCAGAAAAGATACCAGGTCTCTCTGGAAGTGATCGGAACTGACCGTCCGGGACTGCTTCACGAGATAAGCCAGGTGTTTTCCGATTTCGGTGCGAATGTGACGGAAGGATCCATTAAGGCCTTGAGCCATCAGGCCCGATGCAAATTCCAGATTGAAATCAGAAACCGTAACCAGCTCAAGCAGATTTTCAGGCGAGTTCAAAGAATCAAAGGAATTGAAAACGTTACCCGTGTAAAAGATTATATTAACTACCCTCAAGACAGTACACCATAAGAGGATGGGTATATTATGGTTTTATTGAATGCTCCAAGCTGGATCATGATCAGTGGAACGCTGTGCGGGATGCTCACCGGGCTGGGTATCGCTTTCATGCACAGAAGAAAACAGATGCCCCAGTCGGGTATCCAGGGGCAGTACAACACCAGTTTCGTCTTTTCGGGTAATCTGAAGCAGACGACACTGCTGGATGCCATTCAGTTTCTGGAAATCGGCAGAAGAGAAGGGGTGCTCCATATCTATTCAGGCCGCAGAAAAGGTTACCTGACGTTCTGCAAGGGGCAGGTCGTGGACGGTTTCTACAGAAATGAAGTGGGGCGGGAAGCCATCTTCCAGATGCTTTCATTGGAAGAAGGCGATTTCTATTTTGAGCCCAAGACAATAACTCAGCCTAAACTTATTTCTGAATCAATAATGGACATTGCATTTGAATGGGATGCACGAAGAATGGAGAATGAGTAATGACAGGTTCCCTCAAGATTTTTTCCGGTAATGCCAACCTACCATTAGCCAAATCCATCTGCAGACACGCCGGTGTGGAACTGGGTAAGACTGAAATCGTCAGATTCAGCAATGAAAACATCAAGGTCAAAATCTGTGACAGTGTGCGCGGACAGGATGTCTTCATTATCCAGCCATCCTGCACTCCCGTAAATGACGGGATTATGGAACTTTTGATAATGATTGATGCTGTAAAGCACGCCAGTGCTGCCCGTATCACGGCCGTTGTTCCCTATTTTCCGTACGTGCGCTCTGACAAAAAAGATGAACCGCGCATTTCCATCACTGCACGCCTCATGGCCGATCTGCTCGAAACCGCCGGTGCTGACCGGGTTATGACCATGAACCTGCACTCCCCTCAGATTCAGGGGTTTTTCAGAATACCTGTGGACCACCTCCTGGCAGGAAAACTGCTCTGCGAACACTTTCAGAACTGCGGTACAGACGACTGTGTAGTTGTTGCTCCGGATGCCGGCAGTGCAAAACGGGCCGGAGCGTATGCGATCCGGTTGGGACTGCCTCTGGCCATACTCGACAAAAGACGCAGTGATGATTCTGAAAAACCAGCCATCCACAACGTGATAGGTAATGTGGAAGGCAAGCGGGCGATAATTTTCGATGATGAAATCGCTTCAGGCGGCTCTATTCTGGAAGTGGTCAAAGCCCTCGAGAGTTTGGGTGTAAGCGAAATTCAGGCCTGCTGTGTGCATCCGGTACTTTCCGGCAAGGCCAAGGAAAAACTCAGCAACTCTCCACTTTCCAAACTTGTGGTCACCGACACTGTATACATCCCCGAAGAAAAAAAATTCCCCAAGCTGGAAGTTATCTCCGTGGCAGAGCTTTTCGCCCGGGCAATAACCTATACCAATAGGGGGATATCCATCAGCGGTCTGTACAACGGGTATTGATGATAACTTTCACCGCAGGACCTTCTGAAGCCGGTTCACGTCTGGACCGGCTTCTTCGCAAAAGAATGCCCCTGATGAGCCTTCCTCAGATCTACGGACTGATCCGCCGGGGAGATGTCAGGGTAAACGGAAAAAAGGTCAAACAGAGTCATCGTCTGGCCGAAGGTGAACATCTGGAAATCAAAGTTGAAGAATCTGAGTTCCAGACTGAACATAAAACAGACGTTTCGATTCTCAAACTCACCAAAACCGATTTCTTCAGGAAAAACTTCAATATTCTTTTTGAAGATGATTCCATTCTGGTATGCAACAAACCTGCAGGACTGGTGGTTCACTCCGGATCGGGGCACCTCAGCGGCGACAACCTGGTTGATCTGGCGACAGCCTACGTTTTATCCAAAAAAAACCAAACTCAAGAACAGCACATCCCCGTTCTCATGCACAGACTGGACCGCGACACTTCAGGGGTCATTCTGCTCGCAAAGCATAAGGGTGTAGTCCGTCAGCTTCATGACCTGATGCGCAAGGGCGATTTCACCAAACAATATCTCGCTGTAAGTCACAACCGCCCTCCGGAGTTCGAGGATACAATAACCCTGAATATAAAAAGAACCGACCGTTCCTCCCGTGGTATGAAAATGACCGTGGAGGAAACAGGAAGGGAATCCAGAAGTACTTACCGGCTGCTCGAGTATCAAAATAACCTCTCAATGGTGGAGGTGTTTCTTCATACTGGCAAAACCCATCAGATCAGAGTTCACATGGCTCATCTCAAGTCACCCATCCTGGGCGATCAGCGGTATGGATCAAAAGAGCTGGACCAAAAGACCTTCTCCACACACTCACTCCCAAAACGCCTCTATCTACATGCTCAGAAACTGACCTTTCCTCATCCATTCACAAAAAAGATGACAACCATCACGGCACCAGTTCCAAAAGAATTCAGAAAAGTCTTCGAAACGCTGTGATCACAAAGACATAGAATTGCCAATGCAGCCACCATGTTTTATATATAGTATAGGGTTACCACATCTGCCTTTTCTTGAAGTTCTGATTTAAGCACAGGGTTATGACTATAATTATCCCCAGCCTTGACCCCCTTTCGCCTCAGGAAGCCAGCAAAGGCAGTTTTCGTATCAAAAACATGCTGTCCTCCATGAAGAGGACGTTTTTGTCTATCGGCACAATGATAGGCAAATACCGCATAATAGAAGAAATCGACCGGGGTGGGATGGCTGTAGTCTACAAGGCTATGCAGCTTGACCTTGAGCGTGAAGTGGCTCTCAAGGTAATGCCTGCCAACATCACTATCAATTATCGCTTTGTCGAGCGGTTCCTCAGTGAAGCCCATGCGGTAGCAAAACTCAACCACCCCTTCATCGTCAGAATCTACGAAGTCGCGGTAGAGAACAATATCTACTATTTGGCGATGGAGCACATCGCGGGGAAAAACCTCTACTACCACCTGCATGAGAACAAACCCAAGCTGGTGGATGTACTTGAAATAATTTCCAGGCTTGCCGAAGCGCTCTCTTATGCCCATGAGCAGAAAATCATTCATAGGGACCTCAAACTGAACAATGTGATCATGAAGGATCAGCTCACCCCGGTCCTTATCGATTTTGGTCTGGCTAAAGCCATGGAGGAGGCGGACGGGGGAATAACCAGAACGGGCGAAATCATGGGCTCTCCGGCGTACATGGCCCCGGAACGCCTGCAGGGCGGATCCGTGGATCACCGAAGCGATATCTGCTCCCTGGGCATAATGCTCTATGAAATGCTCACGTTCAAGAACCCCTACCTGGATCAGAGAAATTTGCACCAGACGACTCTGAACGTCATGGAAGCCAATCCGATACCTCCCAGAAAACTGGTACCCTGGCTTCCCCCGGAAATCGAAGCCATCACCCTTAAAGCCATGGCCAAAGATCCGGACATGCGCTATCAGTCAATGGAGGAATTCAAAGCGGATATCAAACGGTATCAAAACGGCGATTCGGTGCTGGCGAAACCTCCGTCTACCTGGTCTTTGATCGGACGTTTTTTCCGCCGGCACTGGGCCCCGTTTGTAATCGGATTTCTGATACTGATCTTTTCAGGTATTTTTGCCGCTAACCTCTACATTCAGAGTCAGAGAGAACAGTCTCACTGGCAACTGGTATATACAGATGCATCCCAGGTATCAGATGAATGGCTCTTTTTCGGTAGCAATGCTGATAAAGGGTGGGAATCCAAAAACGGAAAGCTGATTGCCTCTTCAGAAGGTTTCTCCTATGCGAGACTCGAGAGGAGATTTAACCGGGACGTGCTTATTGAGCTTGAAGTGCAGGCAACGGAACGGGATCTGTTCAACTGCGGAGTATTTCTTTTCGGCGACAGCCCGGCCAGCTCCTATGGCATTCACCTGAACCGGGGGGGGAAAGGTGAGAGCGGGATCACATTTCCCGGAAGCAGCTTTCTTTTCCAAAATATCGAGGCGGGGAAAGTCCCCTGGCAGAAAAAGAACAAGGTGGTGATCGAGAGAATACAGAATTCACTCTCCTTGATTGTCAATGAGGTTCAGGTGGCCAAAGTTTTCGATTTCTTTCCGCCGCTTGGAAAGGGGCATGAGAAGATCGGTTTTTTTGTAAACGGCAGCGGCGCTTCCTTCAGCCAACTCAACGTCTATCGTCGTGCCATACCACTGGTTCCAAGACCCACGCTTATAGCTGACCGGTTCTGGGAGCGGGGCGACTTCGAGGGGGCAATCGAGGAATACAAGGGATTGATGGTCGATCAATCGGTGCTTGATCTGGGCAAGGAACTGCGTGTGAAAATAGCGGATTGTCAAATACGGCTCGGCCAGTATGATGAGGCAATCAAAACCCTGACCGAGTGCGACAGCATAAAAGGCAGTGAGGCTCTGGATTCCCGGGCCATTTTCCTGACCGGCCTGGCCTACTACAGATTGGGTCTGCACGGCAAAGCAGACAGCATGTTCACCAGAGTTGCGAAAAGCTACAATGCCAATCCGGTAAACTTTTCCATAATGGCAACAATGCTTGCCCGGTGTGCCGAGGAGATTCAAAAGGGTGATATCGAAGAAGCGGAAAAGGACATCAAGCATTTCGCGACACTCTACCCCCGTTTTTCCACTCAATGGGGGAATCTTCACCTTAAAATTCTCGACTATCATTCTCGCAGGGGCAAGCTCAAAAGAGCCATCAAAACAGCAAAAGAGATTTCGACTCTATACTATCCTAATCACGAAGTGCTGGCCAAGTCCAAGACTGCCTTGGGGAAGGCTTACCTAAGAAGCGGAATGACAAAAGAGGCTTCCGAAAAGTTCAACCAGTGTGCTCACACCCACGTTACATCAGATAATGTCTGGGAAGCCTGGTTGGGTCTTGCGGAAATTTACGAGTACGATTTCGCTTACTCGCACGCTCTTGCTCTTTATGACAAGATCAGAAAAGAATGTCCCTCCACATCGGTCATCTCATGGATGGCTGCCATAAAAGCGGGCGAGCTGGCGGTAAATGATTCAACACCGCTGGATTCCGTATCACTCTTCAAAGAAGTAATTGAATCCCCACACCCCTTCCCCCTTCCCCGCATGATAGCCAATTACTACCTGGGCAACATATCGGAGCAGGAGTTCAATGAAAAATGGCAGTTTCTGTTTCCCTCTGATCCCAATTACCTCTTCTATACAGCCCGAAAAAATGCTCTGCTCAGAAACAGAAGATCCGCTTCATACTATCTGCATAGACTAAAGACAAAACTTCCCTCCACCTCCTGGAGCTATTTCCGGGTGATAAAGATCCTGCACGACATCAACCGCTGGAAACCGCTCTAAAATCTCAGCGCAGCGTCGTCTGATAAACAAACAGCGCCAGAAGCCCCAGAAGTGAGATGAAAGATACAACTCTGATCAGCTTAAACCAGACGATCCGTTTATCCTGAGGTTCTGTTTCAGATTCCCTGTCTGCTTTGAGACGATCACCATAGAAACCTTGCTCCTTCTGTGGTGTCTTTTTTTCCGGGGAAGAGCCGCTTGAGAGGATTTCTTGCAGATTCTGCTCGAACAGATCCTTTTCTTCTCTTTTTTTGTCCTGATCAGCCATGGAATGGTCCTTTGTTTGCTGTTTTGCGAAGGCTGGAACCCTTTATATCTTTTTTATATTCAAAAGCTTGACCATAAATCACTATTAGGTTATTTTAACTTTTCTGTAACTGAACAATACACTTAGATGATAAACTAGAAAAAGGATGCCGCCAGAAACAGAATTATCAAAAAAATACGTCGATCTTCATATCCACACTACATTTTCCGATGGAAGCTACTCAGTTAAAGAAGTCATGGAGGCTGTCGCCGCCAAAGGCCTTAAAGCCATTTCCATCACTGACCACGACTGTACGGACGCCTATCCGTTGGCAATGGATCTTGGAGCGGATATGGATATTGAGGTAATCCCGGGAGTGGAGCTTTCCAGCGAAATTCAGGGGACCGACATTCATATTCTCGGCTATTTTGTGGATATCAACAATTCCGCGTTCATAAACAAGCTGCACGAGATGAAGGATGCTCGTTATGTCCGCGCCAAGCAAATCGTCTCCAATCTCAATAAACAGGGTATTGATCTCCGTTTCGACACGGTTCTCAGCATAGCAGGTCTGGGAGCCATCGGCAGACCCCACATAGCCGCGGCAATGCTCAAAGAAGAATTGGTTTACTCATTCAGAGAAGCTTTCGACAGATTCATCGGTTACGGTTCTCCCGCCTATGTGGAAAAACTCAAGATGTCGCCCAAAGAGGTTTTCGATCTGATACGACAGGCCGGGGGCATTCCGGTTCTCGCCCACCCTGGAGTGACGAGGGTTGATGAACGGATTCCCGAGTTCATCCGGGATGGACTCCAGGGGATAGAGGTGTATCATACCGAGCATCCCGCTTCCGCTGAACGGCACTATATGCGCACCTGCAAGAAAAACCACCTTGCTTTCACCGGTGGTTCGGATTTCCACAGCCCAAATCACAACAGATCCGAGATCGGGTGGCCGAAAGTTCCCTACAGCAGTGTTAAAGGACTGAAAGAAAAACTGTCTCCAGCCCTGAAGGACAAGTGATCCCATGAACGTAATCCCTGTTATTCTTGCCGGCGGTATCGGTGAACGCTTCTGGCCTCTGAGCCGCAGTTCAATGCCCAAGCAGCTTCACGCCCTT
>JBKHHW010000067.1:0-16508 GCA_046538945.1 Chitinispirillaceae bacterium
AAAAGCCCCTCGATCCTGAAATCAAGGGGCTTGATCCAAGCACGAATACTCCCGCGTTTCCTTTCAGTGCTTCGTCGTATAGTAAAGATCGATAAGCTCCTGAGGGCAGGGGACCTCTTTGTACTGGAATGTGGGGTTGTTGACCGCGTGCATCCACTCCACATACCAGATGCACCCTTCGTGCAGATCCGCAAGCTTGGGATCGTTGCCGAAGAGGTTGTCGCACATCTGTCGCACGCACACCTTCATATCCCCAACCGATGCATCAAAGCCCAGCTGCTCCTCGCACTTGGAGGTGAAGCCGCCATAGGTCTTGCCCACCAGAGATTCGTCACTCAGGTTTATTCCCCACTGCTCTTCACACCCGCCGGTGAATGCTCCCAGACCGCCTCCGGGAATCATGATGTCGAACTGGCCGCCGCCCACATCGTGACCGATATTGGATGCAATCACTATCATCGTTTTGCCTGCCATGAGTTGATGAGCTTCTTTGGGGTCACCGTGCTCGAAACCGCCGTCGAAATCCAGCTGAAAGCACTTGCCGCATGCGTCGCCGCCGGAGGGAACAGCCGCAAAGGCATACGCCAGGTTTTCACAAACCGCGAAGGGGACGTGGTTGTAGCAGGTAAAAGCTGGTCCTCCCTGGCATCCGTTGTCGGTTCCCTTCAGATAGTCTCCCATGTCTTCATAGCAGGGCATCTCTTCATTGTTCACGTCGCAGTTGGCGGAAAGGTTGGAGGTGTTGTCAGGCCAGGAGCAGTGAGGCTTGCAGCAGTCCCAGTAACGGGAGCCCCATCCGTTCTGTCCTCCCGAAACGGGGGAGGGCATGAGGTTGCCGCAGGATTTGGTGATGTTGTCAAGTCTTGAGCCGGTTCCGGTGCTTTCAAGCGTGATCACTATATCGCTCTGGTTGTGGGACTCGACGGGGTGAGCCGCGGAAGTGTAGCCCTCGGCGGACACCAGTATGGTATCGACTGCATTCTGGCCTGCTGCCACTACCTTCATATTGCGTCTGATGCTGCTTGAGGACAGGCTTTTATCCAGATGAGAGGCGTTTCGTGATGAGGAGATGTATTTAAGAACACTTCTGCTGTTTTCATGATCTACCGCCACCATGTACGTTCCGGCTCCCAGAGAACTGGTAGGCAGTGAAATCGTGTGTATGCCCGCATCGAGCTTACCGGTGCTGAAATCAGTTATCTTTTTTCCCGCTATGCTGTGGATTGTTACATTGATGGGGGAGGATTCGTTGATATTCACAACCACGTGAGAGCCGGAAAGGGTTGCCGATGGCGTGTGCCAGGAGATTTTTTGGCTGATAATGGGGTTTGTGTGTCCTGAAAGTGTGAACTCCCCCTGGGATCCGGTGGTGGCGGTGACCGACGTGTTGCTCTGAAGAGTCACTTCCGCACCGCTGATCGCAGCGCCCGACCCGTCTCTGACGTTTCCGCTCAGGTTCACCTCTTGCGCCTGAACCGACTGAACCGAAAATATGAAAGCTGCTGAAAAGAGAAAGGTGACTGCATTTTTTTTTCCTGCCATCTGATACATTCCCCGCTGATAATTAGTGAATTCTGTTTCTGTACCGGGTCGTTGTGCGACACATTCCAATGGTCTTATTATAAATATTGGTCCCGTTTACCGCAACAGGGTTCATTTCACTATATGTGGTCATGATTGCCCAAACCGCTGATCCCTTCAGTACGCGTGTAATGTCAGGTAAAGCTTATATACCCATGCTCATGACACCACTGGGTTTTGCGGCTGCCCTTCTGACGGTCTCCACTCAAACAGACCACACCTTCTCCTGGTTGCTGAAAAACAGCCTCGGAGCATTCAGTATAGCATATCTCACAGCAGTAGTCATGGCCTGGCTCAAGCTCTCCACAGATGTCTATTACCTTCTTTCTCTCGATGCCCGGGCGATGAGCATCAAAGCCGCGGAGGAGGTGAAGCGGCGCGAATCGCTTGAAAGCATCAATGCCGAACTTCATAAGCGCAATGAGATCATATCCACATTCGTGAGGCCCTCCGTATTGAGGGAAATGGATCTTGGGAGTGATCCCCGCCTTTTAGCTCCCCGAATCACGGACAAGGCCATCCTCATCTGCGATATGAGAAATTTCACGCCGCTCACCTCGAAGATGGTAAACGCCGAAGCTCAGGCAGAATTCATCAATTTGTATTACCGGATGATGATAGAGCAGGTATTTGAAGCCGGTGGAGAAGTCGATAAACTTATGGGAGATGCGGTAATGGCACTTTTCCCCAATGGAAGAGCTGCTCTTGACGCGGCAATGAAAATGCGTTTGACACTGAAAGACTACAACAGAAAACAGATTGAAGCGGGAATGGCCAAAATAGACAACGTGATAAGTATTTCCAAGGGGCCGGCTCTCGAGGCAAACATCGGCAGCTCCCAAAAGCTTGACAGAACATTATCGGAGCCGCAGTGAATGTCTGCGCCCGTCCGGAAAGAATTGCCAAGCTCTACGGTGTGGAAGTGATTGTAACTAAAGAAATTCTCAGAGATGTACCGGATTACCGGGAGTGCAGACTCATCGATATTATTAAGGTCAAGGGTTACGATAAGAAATTCGAAGTGTATGAAATATATGGTCATCAGGCTGCTGCTGTGGTGAGCTTCAAGACGAGGACAAAATTTGTCTTTGCGATGCACTGGTCGTTGTAATGCGAAATTGTTGCTGTTGTCCGGTAGCTATGGTCTGCGAGCAGATTCTGGTATACACATTGCGGTACTTAAGAGACGATTGATATTTACTTATTCGTTTTTCCCAAATTCAGAAATTCGAATTCTCCCAGGCAATTTTCACGGATTATGTGCATACCTTTAAACCCTTTGTACCGGAGGTGGTTATGAAAGCAAGATTTTTCCTCCCGGCTGCTTTGCTCCTTGTTGGATCGTTAATTGAAGTGAACGGTCATTTCAAACCGGATACGTCACTGGTCGTAACCACAATAAATGAATATGAACTTGATGGTCAGTGGTTCTTTATCGACCGGGAGATTCTTGGTTATGATGATCAGCACAGAAGACTTTTCCTGTCATTTGAGTCAATATCGGATTATGAAGAATTCAGATACATCTGGAAATATGATGAGGATGGTATAAGGGCGGAGAAGGTAATGTTGATTGAAGATATTGATTCAAGCTGGACATTTGCTCGGCTTGACAGCATCTACTCACATCCGCTCAGTGATACTGTGATTTCCATCCAGCAGGGCCATGACAGATATTCAAGCACTTATGCTGATGTAACCAATTACGATGAAGCCGGTCGGGTTACGGAGACTATAAGGTACAGGATATCCGACGGCGAATGGACTGAACACACTGCCTATGAATACGACGAACAGGGAAATCTGATTACAGAAACAAGTCGGGAAATTCCTGTAGGCGAGGAGCAGCTTGTTAATACACGGAGAGGAACATATACTTATGAGAATGGAAAAATTCAAACCTGTTATCGATTCAATTGGAATAGAAATGAACAGCAGTGGGACAGGACTGCAGAAACCCACTATACATACACTACAGTAAAAAATAAGCATATAAGAGAAGAACTGTATCAAAGATTAATCGATGACCAGTGGCAGAAATACACAAGGGTTTTCGATACCACGGGTGTGGACGGTTTGGTAACCGGGCAGCTCAGGCAGTATTGGGAAGATGGGATGTGGGTGGATGATTACAAAAAGCAGTTTAGCTATGATTTTATGGGGAATGTTGTTTTGGAGCTCAGGCAGGTGCCGGAAAATTCTGTCTGGGTCGATCAGGAACGCACAAGGTATGAATACGCATACTATGTGGATCAGAATTCGACCAGACTTGCATCAAAACAAAAACCACGATATGAAATTTCAGTTTCAGAAAGCCGCAATGAATTAAAACTCACCGGTTTGGGTGGTGTTGGCCAGATGGTTACGTGTCGTATTTACGATCTCAGGGGACGGGTATTGTTCAAAGAAATGATACCTGTGGCTCACAGTAACGTTATCAGTATTCCAAAAAGTCGGAATGTCGCTTCTGGTATCCGGATATTTCAATTAAGCACAAGGGAAAACGGGGTGATTTTCAGAGGAAGACTGAACTTTTGAGGTGCAAAGAGTGGGTTGCCCCGGACTGCCGGTTCCGGGGCATAGTTTATGCCCCACAGATTGCGCTGTTCGGTATGAGGTGTAGATCCATAGAGGGCGTAGGCGATGACGAACCGTTGTCAGATCGCTAAAATTGTCCATGGCGAGATGAACCCTGAAGGAGGCAGCAGTAAATGGCTGTTTCCGTATTCCTGCAGCGGCGTACCTTTCAGGGAGCCTCAACCGAGACCGTTAGCGCTTGGGACCAGGCCACATCACCACCGTCTCCCTCATATCTGACCTTGAAGGTATACTGTTCGTTTTCCTGAAAGGCCGGAACAAACGAATTTGTCATCGATATGCGATAGTATTCGACTCTGGAAATATCGGTGTGGTAGTAAAATTAAATTTCATGGACGAATGCTCCGGAAACAGAATCGCAGGACAGTGTCAGAGTGAGGTCTCCTGAATCAGCCGGGTCATCGGGATCAGGGATGCTGGAGCTGCACCATGGTTTTCGCCGCTGAAGGGTTATCGCTTTTGTCTGAGATGTTTGCGGTAAACGGCAGAATGCAAAAATTTATTAATATTGACCATTTTTCCTGCCATTGCAGGAAATATTTCACTCAGCACTTACCCTGTTATTTCTGTTCTCAAAACCTTCGCTGTTTTTCTGATACATCTCTGTTCCGGGCCTGAACCCAGTTTTGACAACGGGTAAGTGTTCATGTAATTACATAGTTCCCCCCTCCAAAAAAAACTACCTCGATTCCGTTTTGTTTGATTTCTAATTCCAGACTCATGATCATTTATCTGATAACCCATGAATATCTAACTTTGGAAAGGCATTTTTTAAAGTGCGTAGATATTTTCCTCTTTAAGAAAGGAGGTCTGATTCAAAAGAAAACAACAAAGCACCTGAGTATCCGATCCTAAACAAATCAAAATCAGTTAACCACCCTTAAGAAGGAGTAGCGCTATGAACGTATCGAAGTTGGGAAGAAGAATTTCCGCATTGTGTTCTGTTGCCCTTATGGCTGCAACTGTGACAAATGCTCAGCAGGTCAAGAACATCATCGTTCTTGTTCCGGACGGTTGTAACGAAGCGGTGCAGACCGTTGCCCGTTGGTACAAGGGTTCAGCTCTTGCTTTGGACTCGATCCATACAGGAGATGTTGCAGTTCACATGGCAAACTCAGTGATTCCCGGTTCCGGTGCCTGCGCGACAGCGTTTGCTTCCGGACACAAGACCAGCGTAAAGTTTATCGGAGTAGGACCGAGGACTGATGATCTCCTGACCGGGCTTGAACCTACGGCACCTCCCTATGCACCACTGGCCACAGTTCTGGAAGCCGCAAAGTCCAAGGGGAAATCTACAGGTCTGATTTCGACTTCCCGTATCACCCATGCGACTCCCGCAGCATTTGCCGCCCATATCTACAGCAGAGGTCTGGAAAACGAGCTCATGGAACACATGGTCTACAACAATCTTGACCTTGCTTTTGGAGGTGGGTTGCGCCATTTGATACCTGAAGATGAAAGCTACACGACTTCCTTTGGTGATTCCTGGAGCGGAAAACGCAAAGACGGACAGAATCTTCTCCAGGTGCTCGAGGATCGTGAGTATCAGGTTGTCGATAGCAAAGATGACATGCAGGATCTGACAAGCGGCAAGGCGTGGGGTATGTTCGCTTCAAGTCATATGCGGGCGGATCTGGACAGGACAAGATTCGCACCAACAGAGCCGTCCATTGCCGAAATGACCCGGAAGGCGATCGAGCTGCTGTCTCAGGACGATGATGGTTTTTTCCTCATGGTGGAAGGATCGCAGGTCGACTGGGCTGGTCACGCGAATGATCCTATCTATATGGTAACTGATTTTCTGGCCTTTGACGATGCAGTTAAGGAAGCACTTGATTTCGCGAAAGAAGATGGCAACACGCTGGTTCTGGCATATCCTGATCATAACACTGGTGGTATGGCAATAGGTCAGTATAGAAATGATTCCTATTACACTGCAATTCCTATTGAGGATCTGATTGATCCGCTTAAAGAAATGAAGATCACTGCTGGTGCTCTGGCGTCTCTGATCGGCAACGATCCTACCCATAACGCCATCAAGGAAAATGTCACAACCGAGTGGGGTATAGATCTCACGGATTCTGATTGCGAAGAGATCCTCGAGCTCGAACCGACCGTGGGTCTGGGCTACGCCTTGGCTCGTGTCATCAGCAAGAATTACACGATCATCGGCTGGACAACTCATCAGCATAATGCGGAAACGGTTCCCCTGTGGGCATACGGACCTAATGCTCCTGTGGGTCTTTTTGACAATACAGATCTCGCGCGAATCAAGGCTGCCGCTTTCGGTGTCGATCTGGACGATCTGACTGACGAACTGTACATGGATGTGTCCCAATTAACAGAGGATTTCACCATCGATACAACGACACCCGGCGATTGGTTCCTGCAGTTGGGAGACGACAAACGCATTGCTTTGAATAAAGATTATATGGAACTCAACGGTTCCAAGATAATGCTGCCTTCTCTGAGTGTATATTCGCCCATGACCAATAAAGCGTACATTTCGGAAGAAGCCCACAATCCTCCCTCCGTACCTGTGAATTCGTCTGATGGCGGTACTGCTTTCGAAGATCCCGGTTTCAATGGCAGTCAGTACGACCCGCTCTATAAGCGGAGCAGAAAATAGGTACAGTGATGATTGCCAAGTATTCAAATGTGTTGTCTGTGACTCTCATCGTAATAGCAGGGCTGTATTGCGGTTTACCGCTGAACTCGCTTGAGGAAGACGGGGCAGTAGAAGTAAATGCGTTTTCGGCGGGTTACAGAGCAGAGTATCAGTTCAGGATGTACGATCCTTCGATTTCCGTGGATACGCTTGAGGGAAGTATGAGTGTTTTTGTATCCGGAACCGAAGTGATTGAGAATCGTGTTTATGATGTTCATCTTTATCGAACTGTGTACTCCAAGACCAGCGGAGCTGTGCGCTTTGATTCGGTGCATACTTACAAGCAGTACATTGCCAGGGATGATTCTTTTTTCATCTCTCATGCGTACACTCCCACCGGTTATTCTGTTTCATTGGCCAAAAAGTCGGCCGAACCGAGAGTGACGGTCAACAGTTTGGGAGAGAAAGTCTATATCGAGCAGGTTCGGGTTGTTTCTTTCCCACAATACCTTTATGTCGGTAACAGCTGGACGATAAGGCCCCGGTATTCAGGGGCGGAGATTGTGGATGTTGTTGGAATCGGCTCTGAGGCGGAATTCAGAATAAGAGTTTCTCCGTTGGATGGAAACAGCTTTCTGATACGCAACGGGGTCAGATATGATTATACAATAACCGCCGATGAAAACGGGGTTTCTGAAATCTCAATAGTACTGCCGGCCTATTTTTATGAAGCACGGCGGACAGATGTTTCAACCGAAAGCTTTGCCGATTAGACGCGCTGAACGTGTCCGATATTTATACTGTACGGCGGCGGTCCCTTGTGGTCGCCGCTTTTTGTCGTGCGCCCGGCAGGGTGTACTCGCTTGACGGTGACGGGAAGATGTTCCCGGAGTCCGCTACACACCCGACACCGGAAAGCGTTGCCCTGGCAGCAGGAATTCCAATGAAAGGTGGGAATCTGGAAACAGCCGAAAACAGAACGCAGGCCCGACAGACGGGATTCGGATGAAAAAGCCGAAGCGGATGAGAAGACACTGTTATCAAGTCGCCAATGAATTCCCACGAAAGCTTCGGCTGTCAGATGCAACGGGGCATAGGCAATAAGACGGTGCGCATTATTTTTTTTCAGACCAAAAACGCTATTCTCCCGGGAGTAGAAAGGTGTAGGTAATGTCTGTATCTTCTCTTTGGTGGCCCCAGTAGGAAAATGGTGAGTCTTCTATTATGTTCACAGCTGTTTTGACAAAGTTTGTGTCGGATATGTCTGTTTCTAGAACACTGATATCGAGGGCGTCACCGGTGAACTCAGCCGTGAAGCTTACCTTCATCCTGGTTCCAGTCAGTTCCGGATGCTTCTGTGTGTAGCTTTTGTAAAAGTTGCCGAGCTTACATTGGATTTTCCACAATTCGTGGACTATGTTGCTTTCAGTTCTTCCTCCTGTGAATTGTAACCCCTTGAGTTTGGCCGGCTGTTGTGAGAGACAATCATTTTCCGAGCTGCCCTTGTCCTTTGAAGTGCACTGAAGTGCCGAAAACAGTAATGAACCGCAGACAATTCCCGTAACAAAAATTCTGTGCATGGAGTTCTCCTTTTAAAATATTAGTTATCAATCATTTTGCATAAACAGTCTGGCCCCGGAGGGCAAGTGGTGAATCCTGGTTGTCGGGTCAGAGACTATGTCCTGAAGGGCATCCTGAAAAAGTTGGGTTTTGAGTACTGAGGGATCATTTCTGTATGAAGGCAGAAGGGATAGAAACCGCGCAACATCCGCCCCCGCCTTTTCTATTGTCTGCGTTTTTTCGGTTCGTGCTCTGTCTACTGTTTGTGCCGCATGGCCTCCAAGTATTTCAAGCAGAGCAGGTTCCTGCAAGCAATCGAGTCCTCCATTGTGCTGATTGGGCAAGCCACTGTTGAGCATCTCGAGAATATCTTCCCATTTCTCCCCGGCCGCCTCACTCAGTTGAGAGATCCGATACCGCATTGCCTGTTCAATCTGCTGCGCCTTTTCGCTTTCCGCCTGTGTCACCATTTGGAAATCGCGGGTGAGGGTATGTGGGGGGAAGTAGGAAGTGGCTGCAACCCCTGTAATGATCAGCCCTGCACCGATGCGGTCAAGCTTCTTTTGGATGTTGGCCTGGATCGCGTCTGGATCGATTTTACCGTTAACAAAATCTTCTACTGTCGTGGCGGCTACCACGGTGACAATCGCCTGCTCCGCAAACGTTCTTACCAGGTCTGCTGCATTGTCATAATTTCCGACTTTTTCAAGAAACAATTCTATCGGGTTGGTTGTTTGAGCTGAATGCGGAGAAAAGTCGATACGGTAATCAATTGTCCAGGTTCCCTGAACCAGATTCTTGTCTGCGGTAATCAGAGAACCATGAACCCCGGGAATGAATCCGTCGTTGTACTTCACGGTACTGCCTTCTTTGAGAAAGAAGGCATTTTTTATCTGAACGCTCTGTATCGTGGTTTCGAGGCGTTCGATCCGGTGAAGGGGATAGGGAAGGGCCAGATAAGGACCTCCCGGTTGACGGATCGTACGGCCATCGGAACCCGACAGCTCCCCGAACCGGCTCTGCACGGCAATAGCACCTTCCGGTACCCAGAAGATATTGGATGCGAAGAATACTGCTCCCAGCACAAGCAGCATCAGCCTGATCATGATCAGTGCTGTTCTGAACGCTTTATCAAACGATAAAGCTTCCATAGTACGAGTATCGGGGCCGTTATCCGGTTTGTCATCTCCTTTTGCAAAAGAAGAACCGCCGGGGATTTCCGGTTTGTCGGTTTGGGCTGTACAGTTTGATTTGTCGGGCTCCAGTTTGTCAGTGTCCTGTACCGGAAATACTGAATTAATCATTTGGCACCCTCAAGCAGTCTGAACGGCTCCGAATCCGTATCCAGGTATATTGTCGCATTCTTCTCAAGGGACATCTTCAGAGCATCGAGTTTGCGTAAGAATATCGCCAGATCGGGGTTTCGGGCATATTCTCTGTAATGTTGTGCCGCCGCTGAATCCCCCTCCGCCCGAAGCCGCTGCGCCATTCTCTCGGCAAAGGCCATTATTCTTAATCTGTCGCTATCTGTTTTGGCTTTGATACTCCGGGCAACAGCATTGCCTTCCGAACGGGCATTCTGGGCAAAACGCTGCCTGGTCTGCTTCATACGGGAAAAAACGGATTTGGTGATGTTTTCCGGCAACACTACCCGGTTTATCCCTACCGCCTCTATCTGTACACCGGTATTATATCTGGACAATTGCCGTTTGATTCTCTCCAGCATTGCCTCGGAAACCATCTCAAGCTTGACTTTCTCCGGGTCGGAATTGGTCAGATCATCGAAGCTGAACCGGCCGATCTCCGCCTTGGACGAGTGAAGACGTTCGGTAAGAAAATAGCGGGCGTGCTCGGTGCTGCTGAACATTCGGTAGAACGACAGCGGGTCCTCTATCCGCCAGGTCATGAATGCCTTGACTATGACCACCTGCTTGTCGAGTGTTTCCTGCTGCTCGAGACGGTCTTCTATCAGAGAGATTCTCCTGTCGAATCTCACAACGTTCTGAAGAGGCCATGGCAGCCTGAAATAAATTCCGGCACCGTTCCCATCCGCGTTCTTTACTGAACTTTCCGTAGCTCTGCCGAAGGTGGTGACAATGACCGTCTCATGGTAGTTGACGATATAGGTCAACAGGTAGCTTAACAAAAGTATAACCAGCACAATGCCGGAAATAAGGGAGATCGCCTTACCTGGTCTCATGTACAATGCTCCATTACCCTAGGGTGAATTCAGAAATTGCCCGGCGGGAACAGCACTTTTCATGCCTCCGGCGCCGGAGGTGACTATCATATTGCGGACATTTTTGGTGAATACGACTTTCTTTTTGTTTTCCAGAACAGATTCAAGCGTCGACAGGTATCGATCCGTTTTATACACATCTGCAATGCTTCCCCTGCTTCCTGCCGCTTTCGCCCTGAACCGCTCCGCCTTACCCCCCTCATCGTTTTCCCTGCTCCAGCGGTAACCGTATGCCTCCCACAGAACCCGTGATACCTCGCCTCCGCAGGCAAGGAGCAGTGAATCAAGTCCCGCTCTTGCCCTTCTGTCACCCTTTTCTTCCCGGTCGATCAGTTCCACCAGACGCCTGAAATGCTCGCTGCTGCCCGCGGTCTCTACCTGGTTGCGTATGACATGCTGTTGGGCCGCACTGATGATCGTCTCCCGCTCCTGACGGGCAGAAACATTTTCTTCGAAAATGGGGGCAACCTCAAGGGGCGGGTGAACTGAGTTGATGTTCACGTGCAGAATTTTCACACCGAGTCCGAAACGGTCACATTCATTCTGAATCCTCTTAACAAGAGACCTGGCCAGATCAAGACGCCCCGCCGAGAAAAGCTCATCTATCTCGTACTTGAGTATCTCATGGGAAATAATTTTTTCACTTATCAGAAAAACGAGTTTCTGAGGATCCTGGTGGTTGAAAACAAACTTTTCCGTATCGCAAATTCTGTATTCCACCACTACATTCGCCCCCACGAGGCTTACGGCCGGAGTCTTGCGTTCTGTATGATCAGTCCAGTCAGCGCCTCTTTGGGAATTCCCGATTATGTACCTTGGTGAAGCGGTGATCAGCAGCTTGTCATTGCGCACGCCATGTGTATTGGTCCAAAGCAACGGTACATTCTCCTCGAGAAACGCCGTTCCGGTCGAGTCGGTGCGGTGAGATCCGGCGTGAACACGGCGGATTCTGTCGGTTTCGATTGTGCGGATGGTCGAAAACGGCCAGGGGAGGGTGAAGTGAATACCGCTTTCGGACAGTACACCCGCATTCTTGCCGAATAAGAGAACCGTTGCCTGATTTCCGGGTTCGATTATCAGAATAGAACTGAGAAACATGGTCGTGAAGGACAGAAAGATGACCGCGGGAGGTATGCTTCTTTTCAGGTAAAGGTAGAAAGTGGTGGCAGAAATGTCATATCCCAGAAGCTCTCTCATCATCTCTGAGATAATGACCCGCACTTTCATCGGATGAAGCAGCACCTCCAGGAAACGTGAATCGAAGCTGCTTTCCCCCTCTGTTTGGGAACTGAAGAATCTCATGACCATGGACAGGACGACTTCAACGGCAAGTATGGTGTTGAGGATGGGGATCAGGGAAGAAGGTATGCCGCGCAGGGAATGGTAATCGAAATATCCGAGCAGAGCCTGAACTAAAAGGAGACTTGAGCTATACACTGAAACTGAAAAATGGCGGCCTGGAATCCGCAGAGCGCAAAGCGCCTGATTTTTTGAAAGTGTGAACAGGAAAACAGAAACGATGACAAGCCCGAACACAAGAAATACATATGTAAGCAGCTCTTCCAGAGTCACCGCCGTCCTTATGATTCTGTCATTGCTCTTCAGGGCCACCCATGAGAACGTACTTGTCAGTAGAATTCCTGCATGGGCCAGCTCAAATGTCACAGCCGCGTATCTGCTTACTAAGCCTCTGATCCAGCGATTGACCCATCGGTTCTTTTTTCTACCGTTTGCGTTCGGTTTACTGCCGGCTTCCGAGATATCCGGTGACGCCACATCGAAATACAGTCTGAATATTGTGTATAACCAAACGGCAAGACCGGCTGAAACCGCGAAGGTGACATGAATGATTGACCAGTAATCAAACCGTTTCTGCAATACATACAGCAACACGGCAGTGAGGGCCTGAAGAATGAAACCAGCTACAGCATAATATCTGATTTTTCTGACCTGTTTTCCTATCATTGCAGCTTCCGGCCCTCTCTGAAAAGTCTGGCTGAATTGAATACTATAAAAAGAATGCTCAGTGTATGGAGAACGGCTGCGGAAATGGGGGAAACATGACCAAGGGAGCTGAGAATGATCAGGACCACGATAAACAAACTGCTGAAGAACAGGTTTTGATTCACAACCCCTCTTACTTTCCGGGAAAGCTGAATGATGAATGGTATCCGGTCAAGTTTGTCATTCATGAGCACTACGGATGCGGAATGCACCGACACATCACTGCCCCGCATTCCCATTGCGACAGAGAAGTCTCCCGAGGCCAGGGCCGGTGCATCGTTTACCCCGTCCCCGATGACCGCGACGCGGTATCCTTCTTCCTTAAGTTTCTTTACTTTATTCATCTTGTCCCCCGGCAGCAATCCTGCTTCAAAACTGCAGCCAAGCTTTCCGGCAATTGACTTTGCTACCTGGAGGCGATCTCCTGTAAGCATGGTGACATTCTTGATTGAGAGCTGCCGAAGCCTGTGCACCACTTCCGGCGCTGACGGCTTCAGAGAGTCGTTGAGTGTTATGAATCCGGCATACGCATTGTCGAGCGCTATGTGGAGCGCCGATACGGCGGAACTGATTTCGGCCGTATCGGGAATTTCGCATTTCGTCCTGATCCATTCCTTTCTGCCGACTGCTACCACCTGTCCGGATACTTCGGCACTCACTCCCTGCCCTGCCCATTCCCGGAAACAGTCACTTTTCGGTACAGGGATGCACCGTACAGCACATCCGGCCATGACAGCTCTGGCGGCGGGATGCCTGGAGTTGCTCTCGGCAGCGCAAGCAAGTCGAAGAAGTTCATCTGTACTTAACTCACAACAGCTCGTAACGGTTTCGATAACCAAAGAGCCGTGGGTGAGGGTACCTGTTTTGTCAAAGACAACACAGTTCACTTTTCCCGCGGTTTCAAGAGAGGACATATCCCTGATAATCACGCCCGCCCGGGTAGCGGCGCTGATTGCCGCAATGTAGGTTGCGGGGGCGGCGGTCAGCACTATGCAGGGACAGCCGATTATCAGCACCGATATGAATCTGTCGATATCTCCGGTGAAGAAAAAAACAATTCCCGCCAGCATCACGATCAGAGGAACATACCACGCTGCGTATTTGTTAACAATGCGGGTTATGGGAGTGCGGCTCTCTTCTGCCTGGGTTATCAGTTTTTTTATTTTTGCCAATGTGGATTCCGATGCCGATCCAAGAACTCTGACAATGAGTTTGCCGTCAACATTCATAGTCCCGCCGTACACCTGCTCCTGAGGCCCCTTTTCAACCGGCATCGATTCACCCGTGACATTGGCCTCATCAACGGTGCTGACCCCCTCCACCACGATCCCGTCCCCGGGGATATGGTCGCCGGGCAGCACCAGAAGCAGGTCCCCCTCACACAGAGAGTCTATCGGTTTTTGGGTTATCGTTTCTCCGCTCATCACCGAAACTTTTTCCGGTGCAAGCCTCATCAATGCTTCGATGTTCTTTCTTGCACCTATCTTTGACCGGATTTCGATGAGCTGGGCGACAATGATGAAAAGTGCGATAACTGCCGCGGTCTGATACTGAGCAGTACTGAATGATGCCACGAAGCTGAGTGCGGCCAGCTCGTTCATTTCTATCTGGCCCGACAGAATGTCCCTGAATGCATGATACAGAAGCGGAATACCGAATAGCAGCGCGGAAACCATTGCCGGCAATGCGGATACCTCCGGGAAGCGGAACAGGTATGCCGAAAGGTATGAGAGAATAAGCAGCAAGGAACCGGCGGTAAAAAGGGTGACCTGAAAACCGTATCGGCCGTTTTCTGCTTCCGCCACATTTTTTAAAAAACTATGTGCCATTTTGGTTTTTTTTTGCAGACATTCCGTGAAAAATTATCAGTGTACTGTAAAATAGGTGGAATCAATGAAGGTGTTGTGAAGGTTCGGTTAGCAGGTTGTTAGACTGAGTGCGGCTGGTCTGAAACAGCCGGAGGTTTTAAAAAGATGCTGTGCGTTCAGTCGTGTCTGTCAGAATGCCATTACCCGGTGGCCAGAGTCCCCATCAGATTGCCATGGATTCGGCGCGCAATTATCTGTAGAATGAAGTTTGTCCGGGCTGCACACACACAAGCTATGAAAATTACCTTCGCATCCTTGTCTGTTCAGTCCATAGAGTTTCCGTTTACTTATAGTGAGTAGTGGAAAATTTTTCGTAGTGGAATTTTTTTTGGCATAAATCATATTACATCGTCAGGGCTGGGCTGAATACCGCAATGTGACTCGTAAAAACTGCTTCGGATAAACCAGATTGCCGCTGATACTCACACATTTGACTTGTCAGTTTTTCTCAAGGAGAGCAGCTCGAAATGCAGCAGATGTCTGCTTTTAGAACAGATACCGGAAAATCGGGTGCAAAACCCAACTGGATAGTGCAGTTTTCTGTAATCATTCTCTCATCCATTGCTTACGCTGCAACATTCACATTCCTGTATTTGCAGTTCAATCAGCTCGTTTTCACCAATCTTACCCTTATTCCCTCCATGATTATCGCATGGTTCTGGGGCCGAAGACTGGGTGTTTTTACTATACTGTTTAATGCATATCTGGTATCCCTTGTTTTAGGCAATATTGCAACTGATGCCCCCCAATTCGACTCTACTGCAGTTATAGCATACACAAGCTACCTTCTTATTGTGTTTCTGACCGGTACTGCCGGAAATTTGACCAGGCGGCTCAACCGTGAAATCCGTGAGCGAATGAGAGTGGAGGAGCAGCTCAAGAAATACCATGAGCAGCTCGAGGAAATGGTGGAAGAGCGCACAAGTGAACTTGCAGCCAAAGATGAAAAACTGAAACAGATAGAGAAGATGGAGGCTATAGGTCAGTTGGCCGGTGGTGTTGCTCACGATTTCAACAATCAGCTGGCCATCATTCTCGGTTACTCGGAATTTCTGTTAAAGACTCTGGACAACCCTCAACACAAGCAGTACGCCGCCCACATCAGAACTTCCGGAACCCGCGCTGCCGACCTCACAAAACAGCTTCTTGCATTCAGCAGAAAAAGCTCCTTTAAACCTCAGATCATCAACATAAACCATATCATCACAGAAGTGGTAAATTTCCTGTCGAGAAGCATGGGCAATCACATTTCCCTGGTGCACGTGCTTGACGCAGAGATGCCCAATGTGTGGGGCGGAGCATCTCTGATTCAGAATGCGATTCTCAATCTGGCGATCAATGCCCGGGATGCCATGGAGGGAAGCGGCGTTCTTACCATTGAGAGTAAGAATATTCAGGTGGATGAGTTGTTCTGCGCTGCCAACAATGTGCAGCTTGAGCACGGAACTTACGTATGCATCGCTGTTTCCGACACCGGTACCGGTATTGCCCCCTCGGTAAAGGATCACATTTTCGAGCCGTTTTTCACCACCAAGGTGGAAGGTAAAGGCACCGGAATGGGTCTGGCTGCCGTGTACGGAACCGTTACGAGTCACCAGGGCACTATCCTGGTGGAAAGCGAGCCGGGACATGGCTCCACGTTCAGAATATTTCTGCCTGTCACCAACCGCACGAAAAATGAGACGGTGGACAGCGATGCAGTTGAAATTGAAGACTCTTCGGTAAACGGCGAGCATGTGCTCATCATCGATGAAAACGTGGGAATAACCGAGATGGTGGAGGTACTTCTGGGATCGCTCGATTACAGGATCACCTGTGCCTCGAGCAGAGAGGAGGCTGTAAGGCTGTATTCCCGGCTGTGGAGAGAGGTGGATATTGTTCTGCTTGATATTTCTCTTTCACTTGACACCGGTCTCGCCCTGTTCAGGACGCTTAAAGAAATCAACCCCCACATAACAGCCATTTTCTCCTCGGGTTTCATTCCCAACCAGCAGATCGAATCGGCCCTGAAAGCGGGCGTGAGCGGCTTTATCCAGAAGCCGTTTACCAG
>JBKHHW010000226.1:0-4437 GCA_046538945.1 Chitinispirillaceae bacterium
TGAGACAGGCCATCGACGAGGAGATGGAGCGGGACAAGGATGTCATTCTCCTGGGGGAGGAGGTCGCACAGTATCACGGTGCCTACAAGGTCAGCCAGGGGCTTTTGGAGAAGTATGGATCTGGTCGGGTGATCGATACGCCCATTTCCGAAGAGGGTTTTACCGGTATCGGGATCGGTGCCGCAATGGGGGGGCTTCGTCCTGTTGTGGAGTGGATGACCTTCAATTTTTCTCTTCAGGCGCTCGATCAGGTTTATAATAACGCCGCCAAAATGCGGTATATGTCCGGGGGACAGTTCAAAATACCGATGGTGTTCAGGGGACCCAACGGTCCCGCGGAGTTTTTGGCTTCCCAGCACTCTCAGGCACTTCAGTCCATCTACTGTCATTGTCCGGGACTCAAGGTGATGGCGCCCGGTACACCCGCCGATGCAAAAGGCATGCTCAAAACGGCGATCCGGGACGATAATCCGGTGATTTTTCTGGAGGGAGAGCTTATGTATGCCTGGAAGGGAGAGGTGCCGGAGGAGGAGTACCTGATTCCCTTTGGTTCTGCGGATGTGAAAAGGTCAGGGGGGGATGTTACCATAGTCGCCTTTTCCAAGCCGTTGAGGGTAGCGATGAGTGCAGCCTCTGAGCTGGAGAAAGATGGAATTCAGGCGGAAGTCATTGATCTGCGAAGCCTTAGGCCGCTTGATGAGGAGACTCTCTATCGCTCGGTGCGCAAGACCAACCGTTGTGTGATGGTGGATGAGGCGTGGCCGTTCGCCAGTGTGGGAAGTCATGTGGGGTATCTGGTATCGAAGAATTGTTTCGATTACCTGGATGCTCCGGTTGAGCTGGTGTCTTCCGAGGATGTTCCCATGCCGTACAATCACAGTATGGAACTGGCGGTTCAGCCGTCGGTGGAAAAGGTTGTAAAAGCAGTCAGAAAAGTGACTTACAGAGAATAGGAGTCTCGTATGGCCGAAAAGATAGTGATGCTTGCGCTTTCACCTACAATGGAGCTGGGTACGATCGCCAGGTGGGTGAAAAAAGAGGGTGACGAGTTCAGAAGCGGGGATGTTCTCTGCGAGGTGGAGACTGACAAGGCCACAATGGACTATGAGTCGGTCAACGAGGGCACGCTCCTGAAAATTGTGGCCGGCGAAGGATCACGGGTCAAAGTGGGCGACACAATCGCTATTGCCGGGGCGCCGGGGGAGGATTTTTCCGGGTTAGTTCAGGAACCGGTGAAGAAGCCGAGTGAAGCGGAGAAGAAAGAGGCTCTGAAAGAACGGGAGAAGGAATCTCCTGTACGGGGCAAAGAGGAGAAAGCACCCGAGGGAAAAAAAGAGCCTTCCGGTGCGGAGCCGGCCAGGGGAAGGCCTCCGGAGGGGGTGAAAGCATCTCCACTGGCCAGGGAGACTGCTAAAAGGGAGGGTATAGACATAAGGTCTGTCGAGGGAAGCGGTCCGGGAGGCAGAATAATCAGAGAGGATGTGGAAGAGTATGTCCGTCACAGAGCCGAGGCCGGGCCGGCTGCCGCGGTTCCCGGTATCAGGGAGGAAATTGTGCCTCTTACTGAGCGGCGCCGGGTTATAGCGCAGAGGTTGTCCGAATCGAAATACTCATCACCTCATTTTTACCTTACCGTAGTGGTGAAGGCGGATACCCTGCTGGTTGCCCGCAAGGAGTTGAACAGTCATAGGGAAAAGAGTGTTTCTCTGAATTCCTTTATGATCAAGTTTGTCTCTGAGGCTCTGAAGCGGCATCCGCAGATCAATGCCTCATGGCAGGAAGATTCGATAAAGAGGTTTGGAACGGTGGACATAGGTCTGGCAGTCGCTCTGAAGGAGGGTCTTGTGACCCCGGTGGTGAGAAACTGCTCAACGAAAGGAATACTGCAGATAGACGGCGAGCTGCGCGCTCTGGTTCAGAAGGCCAGGGACGGCAAGCTGTCCATGGAGGAGTACACCAATGCTACTTTCACCATCAGTAACCTTGGTGCCTGGGGAGTGCGTCAGTTCACGGCCATCATAAATCCTCCCGCATCCGCGATTCTGGCCGTGGGTGAGGTGTTCAGGGAACCTGTGGTGGATGAGAGTGGGAATATCGACGTTCAGTCGAGTATGAATTTGACTCTTTCATGTGATCATCGGGTGATTGATGGTGCAACCGCGGCGGAGTTTGCCAGGGATCTCAAGGGTATGTTCGAGAACCCTATGAGTGTTCTCTATTGAGAGAGGTTAGGGGGTTCAGAGTTCTGGGTTCAGCGTTCAAAAAAGAATGTCATAAATTGCTGAATTCAGGGTTTTTATCCCGATGTGGACTGCTGTTTCCTTCCATAGGTTGAATCATTTGAGATGATGTGGGTTCGTGAATGCTGATGTGCTGATTTGATCCCCGGGGTGATCGGATTTAATTTATGAGTTTGCCAGTTTTCAAACAAGGTGAACATATCTGTATTGTTAGACGGAGAACGTTAGGAGACGGGAGCAGAGATGGCTCAACAGTATGAATACGATGTGGTGGTAATAGGGTCCGGGCCGGGGGGATATGTAGCAGCGATCAGGGCTTCCCAGCTTGGTCTGAAAGTGGCGGTTGTGGAACAGGGTAAAATCGGTGGTGTGTGTCTCAATATCGGCTGCATACCTTCAAAGGCGCTTATAAGTCAGGCGGAAGTGTACCGCAGTCGTTCGAAGCTGATTTCCATGGGGCTCAAGATAGATGAATCCGGTTTTGATTACGGGCAGGTTTTTAAAGCTTCCCGCAAGGCGGCGGATACTCTTTCCAGGGGTGTGGCGTATTTGCTCAAGAAGAACAAAATCGATGTCATAACCGGAACGGGGCGTCTGGGCTCCGATCATGAAGTCGTGGTGGATGGGGAGCGGAAGATCACTGCCGGGGCAATAATTCTGGCCACCGGGTCGCGTCCCAGGGCCATTCCCGGGTTTGAATTTGATGAGGAGACGGTGCTTTCTTCCGATGGGGCGCTGATGCTTGAGAAAGTGCCTCCCAGGATGCTTATTCTGGGGGCTGGGGCCATAGGGGTGGAGTTTGCAAGTATCATGAATGCATTCGGTTGCGAGGTTCATCTGGTGGAGATGATGGACCGCATTCTGCCACTGGAAGATGCTGAGGTTACCTCGGTGCTGAAAAGGTCTTTTCTGAAGCGGGGGATCAGGATATCCACATCCACCAGGGCTTTGTCATATAAAAAGAACGGTTCCGATGTGGAGGTGGAGCTGGAGAGTGCAGATGGCCAAAAGAGCAGTGTTACCGTGGATAAGATTCTGGTGGTGGCCGGCAGAATGCCCAACTCAGAGGATATCGGGCTGGAAGAGCTTGGTATTTCGACTGTTAAGGGGTTTGTACCGGTGGGAGATTACGGTCAAACGGACGTGAAGTCGGTTTACGCGATCGGGGATATTGTCGCTACGCCTCTTCTGGCGCATGTTGCTTCAAAGGAGGGAGAGATTGCGGTGGAGCACATCGCGGGTCACCCTCCGCGGTCGCCTCGAATCGATTTGATGGCAGTGCCCGGAGCAGTTTACTGCGAGCCGCAGATTGCCTCGTTCGGTCTTACAGAGGAGAAGGCGGTGGAAAAGGGTGTGTCATTCAAAAAGGCTACATTTCCCTACAGGGGTGTGGGCAAGGCGGTGGCCATAGAGGAATCGGAGGGAATGGCCAAGGTTTTGTACAATCCCGATACCAGGGAGATTATCGGGGTTCATCTTGTGGGGGCCGAGGCGACAGAACTTATTCATGAGTTTCTGCTTGCGCGCACCTCCGAGCTTCTACCCGAAGATCTGGCCACCATGGTGCACGCGCATCCGACCCTTTCCGAGCTGGTGATGGAGGCGGCCCGGGCGGCAGAGGGTTGGGCCATTCACGTTTAAAACCTACGAGTACGGAGAGGCATGAGGAATTGCCGAAGTGATTTTCTGATACGGTAGTTATTTATATCCAGGTATACTCCGCGTTTTTGTCGGAACTCATCGCCAGTGATCGGAATGGGTTCAAAAGTCGGCCCGTTTTGCCGCGCTGCGAATTTACGATTCCTTCTAAACTACTCGGTTGAAAATACACATAACAGTTACTTAAGGTAGTTTATTCCCGATTCAGAGATGCTTTCTTCATATTGAATGTTACTAACGGGAAAATGCATTGTTGTCTTGTTCTATCAACCTGCAAAATATCCTCAAATAGATCCAATCACCAAAATTCGTTAATAAAGATTCAAATGCGACGAGCATAACAGCGAGTTCTGTCACTTTACTCTCTGGCGGTAATATTTGATTATTGTCTGAGGAAGTAGATAAAGCAAAACCTTCAAAAGTGGAATTTGGGTTGAACCCTGAACGTTGAACCCTGAACGTTGAACGTTGAACGCTGAACCCTGAACGTTGAACCCCGAACCCTCTCTCACTGGCAGGAGAATTGCAGGTTTAGTAT
>JBKHHW010000227.1:0-4430 GCA_046538945.1 Chitinispirillaceae bacterium
ATGATTTTCAACAAATTTTTTAATATTTCTACCAAGTTTTCATTAAAATATCTAATATTTTAACAATGCCGTTCTGTTTCTTCATTTAATTAAAAAAGTTCACACAGAGATACTACCAGAGCAAAACTGCGGGTGCTGCGATGTTTTGGAAAAAAAGCAGCGTATTCAATATTATGCGGTATACTATTTAAAAAATGCGGTACTCTGGTACAAAATTTGGTTAAAACAGTTACATGTGATATTTTTCCTATTTCACAGCAGAATCAAGCTTGAAAAAACATTTTCCTATGAATAAACCGAGGCCGCACAAATGAGTTTTAAACCATTAAATTACCGGCGCAAAAGCAAAAGCCGCCTGTTAAGGATTGTTCTCACCTCCTCGCTGAGCATCGCCGGAGTGTTTTTTCTGGTCAATGCCTTCATGACCTCTTCGGCAGCGAAAGAGGAAAAGGCGGAGCTTGAGAAAACAGTGTCGCGTCTGGATTCTCTGGGAACGCAGATACGGCTTGAAGAGCAGAGGATTGCTGAGCTTAAGCGCAAAAAAATGTATCATAGAAAAGGCGAGATCGGCCCGGGGCAGGGCATGTTCCAGGCTCTGGCGGATATGGGCCTGTCACACGAGATGCGCCTCAATATAGTAAACACTCTCAGTGATTCCGTAGAACTTTTAAACCTCACTGTGGGGGAAGCTGTTTCTGTGGAACTGGACCCGCAGGATACCTCGAGCATTCTTTCCTTTTCCTATTCCCCCAATCCTGCGGTCGTTCATAAATTGATCAAACAGGACGGTATGCTTGTATATAAAAGAGTAGACCGCCCCACTACGATTCGTCATCGCCTCATAGAAGGGAACCTTGAACAGGGATCATCTCTCGATCTGACGCTCAGGGATCTGGGTATCTCCCCCGCCATGGTGGGAGTGGTAAACGGGGTTCTCCTGTGCAAGATATCTTTCAGCACCCACGCCCGGGCGGGAGATCGCTTCAAGGTACTACTGGAGGAAAAATTTTATCAGGACACAATCAGAATAGACGGGCAGGTGCTCTATACCTGCTACGACGGGGTCAAGGCCGGTTTCTACGAAGCTTTCAGGTACGACGATGGTGACCCCAAGTCATCCTACACGGCTCATTACACAGAAGAGGGCGAGGCGCTCATCCATTCAGGACTGCGCTATCCTCTTGACCGTCTGCACATAAGCTCACCCTACGGCATGCGTTATCACCCGGTATTCGGAAGCCGGAGAATGCACTGGGGTGTGGACTACCGGGCTCCCACAGGTACTCCGGTCTACGCGGTAGCATCCGGAACGGTGGTTAAATCAGGGTACACCAAAGCAAACGGCCACTATGTGGCTATCCGCCACTCCGACAATTACACTTCCTATTACCTGCACCTTCACAGAAGGCTGGCGAGCCGAGGGCAGACTGTACGGGCCAGACAGATCATAGGTAAAGTGGGTAGCACAGGCATTTCCACCGGCCCGCACCTTCATTTCGGCTTCAAGCGTCCCAACGGCCGCTGGATGGATCCACTGCGCAAAAGAATGATCGCCACCCCGAAACTTCAGGGCGAAAAGCTGGCCAGGCTTAAAACGCAGGTGGAGGAAATCAAAGGGATGGTGGACAGCCTTGAAACCAAGCCCAGAGTAATTGCCCTGAAGCAAGATACAACCGAATCCAGCAACTGACCTTCCGCACGGAAAATTTTACAGGCAGTAACCTGACCCCGGGGCTCTTCCGTAAATGAGAGTGAGCTCCGAAATCTTCTTCATCTTCTCCTCTAAAGGCATGCTTTCCGTAAACCTCCACTGCCAGTTTCCCCACAGGGTCCCGGGCGTGTTCATCCGGTGCTTAGAGTAGAGCTCGAGCACGTCCTGAAACGGCACGATACAGAGCCAGGAGGGGGTGCCATAGGCACAGCGGAGGAAATGATCCATGAAGGCGTCTTCGGTGCATCCCAGATAGTCGCATACTCTCTTTTTCTCGGCTTCCGACAGTTGAGAAAACCAGCCCAACGACGTGTCGTTGTCGTGTGTTCCGGTATAAGTCACGCTGTCTTGACTGATATTGTACGGCAAATAGGGATTGGTAGGGTTTGCATCGAATGCGAACTGAAGAATTTTCATACCGGGCGCAGCTATCTGTTCACGGAGTTTGGTCACATCGGGAGTGATATCACCCAGATCCTCCGCAATGAAGGGAAGCTCTCCGAACCTGCTCTTTATGGCATCGAAAAAATGGATCCCCGGCCCTTCGACCCACTCCCCCGTTACCGCAGTGGGGCTGTCTGCCGGGATGGCCCAGTAGGAATCAAAAGCTCTGAAGTGATCCAGACGGATGTAGTCGACCAGCTCGAGGGTTTTGCGGATACGGCGGGTCCACCACCTGTAGCCGTCCTTTTTCATCACATCCCACCGATAGAGCGGATTGCCCCAGAGCTGCCCGGTCTCGCTGAAATAATCGGGCGGGACACCGGCAACACGCACAGGCCTGGCATCCTCGTCAAACTCGAACTGAGAGGGTTCGGCCCAGGTATCCGAGCTGTCATAGGCGGTGTAATAGGGAATATCCCCAATCAGCTTCAGATTTTTGGATGAGGCGTACTCGTAAAGCTTTTTCCACTGAGAATAAAATGTGAACTGAAGGAACTTCTGATAGCGCAGATCCTCCGCATAATTTTCCCGCACCGACTCCAGAGCATCGGACTGGCGCAGTTTGAAAGCCGAATCCCACTCCCACCATGGACGCCCCTTCTGATTGGCCTTTATCACTCTGAAAAAGGCGTAGTCATCAAGCCACCACTTCTCATCAGCACAGAAGCGGAGGAACTCATCGCTGTCTTTGAAACTGAGATACGCCTTGCGGAACAGCTTTTCCTTTTGCTCGGATACCAGGCCGAAGTCGACCGATTCATCCGGCGCTGCCGGGTAGGATTCGAGCTCTTTTTCGGTAATAAGCCCCTCTTTACGCAGCTCATCAGGAGAGATAAGCAGGGTATTTCCGGCAAACGAACAGAGAGACTGATAAGGTGAATCGCCGTAACCGGTGGGGCCAAGGGGACAGAACTGCCAGTAACTTTGGAAATTCGCCGAAAGCAGATCCACCCAGCGGTAGGCGGATCCTCCCAGATCGCCGATGCCATAGGGGGACGGAAGTGATGTGGGGTGCAGAAATATACCGGAGGCTCTCATAACTTATCCCTTACGAAACTCTGATCTAGCTTTGAATTCATCATTACCATTATATAATCATATACGCAAGTGTGCATCAGATATTCAGACATTCCAGAAGGGACGCAGGTTACCCTTTCATCAAACATTTCAGCACTTTACTCCAGCAGCTCAACATCATTTCCGCGAGCAAGTTCCGCATATGCCCTGCGGGAGACATAGAGGTTCGCAAGATGGAGCGTGTCTCTGATTCTTACACCGATAGTTCTTCATATCAGCCGCACACATTCTGACCGCATATTTGAGAGCGCCACGGTCGGTCTCTGCAACAAGGAACTTTCACTCTCTCCAGAAACGTGCTGGTATAGGCATTCTCATACTCGTCAAATAACAATCTTATCAAAAAGCCTCCTGGTGATGATAGCCGCAAGCCCGATACCAAGTGCATTGCCGTGGGATGCCTCGGTCAGACAAACCCGGTTTATTCCTGCCCTGGAGAACCGTTTTCTGATTTTCTATTAAGGAATGAGGTGTGCCGGAGGAGCGAGAGGAAAGTTTCTGGCAAATTTTCAGCATCTGCAGATCAAGCATCGGCCATCCGGGGTTATTCTGAAGCCATACAGGGTTCGTTGCGGTTTTTTCTGTCCAGAAGATCCTGCAACGTGGTTTTTCCCAGAATTCTGTTCCACGAAGCTGATAGCTCCTGCCAAACCGAACGCGCAGTACAGGCCAGTGATTTGCCGCATGTATCGGATTTTCCCACGCACTCGACCAAAACCAAAGGTCCCTCCAGAGCGGTGATTACTTCCAGCAAAGTAATGGATGAAGGGTCACGTCCCAGGATGTAACCACCGTTCACACCGCGGGTGGTGGCAATGATCCCTTTGCTTTTCAGCATGATAAGAATATTTTCAAGATAGGAATCGGACAATTCCTGTTCGGAAGCGATGTGTTTGCGTTTGCAGGGAACATCCCCGGTTTGGGCAATCTGAAGAACAGCACGGAGTCCGTAACGGCATTTTGTTGAAAGTTTCATGTAAGCAGTCCTGAAATTTTGGGTGGTTCTTTTTTCCTGCGGATTAGATGAAAAGAACTAATTCATTATAAAATAGCTTCGGTTGATCCCTGTTTTCAAGTTCTTGAAACCATATCAGCTCTGGAGCGAGCTGAAATAACCAGCCCTTGTTATACGAAATGAATTTCATGTATATTGTTACGTGAATCAGAATGCGCCAGTAGGCCTTAAACCGCCCGATGC
>JBKHHW010000228.1:0-4409 GCA_046538945.1 Chitinispirillaceae bacterium
ATTCATGATTACGTTACCCCTACTCACCCTCCCCCACGGCCTCGTGCTGCGTGCTCACGCTGTTCCACTCCGGCTTCTCGCTGGAACAATACCCGTATACCGGCTTCTCGTTGCGCAGTATGTCCACATAGCTGCTCAGATGAGAGTAAGGGAGGAATATCACCCCTGTTTTCTTCGACTCATCATAAGACGGTGCAGGAAGAGCATTTCCCTCCTTCACGAAATTGAGCATGAGCTGGTACTCTTTGCCGTAGCAGCCGATGATCCCGCACACCTGCTCATCCTTTCCGGTCTGGATACTGGGCAGATCCAGCCCAAGGGTAACCTGGTAGTTTTCAATCTCGAATTTTACACTGGGCATGACATCTCCTTTATACGGCATGAAATTTGAACCTCAAGCCCGGTTCTGCTCAAAACAGGCCCGGACAGAGGGATAATATAATTGATCAGGCCTGAACAGAGGCCCGATTTTGGATGATTTTTAAGGCAAATCCACTCCGCATCCCTTATTTTATACCGATGATAAACAGCGATCCAAAAAACAACGTCATAGAAGCCCGGAATATCCGCAAAAGCTACGGTCCCAACACGGCTGTAAACGATCTGAGTTTCTCGGTCCCACAGGGCATCTGCTTCGGGCTGCTCGGGCCCAACGGCGCGGGAAAAACCACCATGATGAAAATGATCTACGGGGTGAACAACCGCGATCCGCTTCCGGACAGCAGCCTCTCCGTTTTCGGTCACGACCCGCAGGTGAACGCTCTTCCCATAAAGTTTCTCTCAGGCGTCGTCCCCCAGGAAAACAACCTCGACGAAGAGCTCAACGTGGAACAGAACCTGAGAGTGTTCAGCCGGTTCTACAACCTGACCGCCGCCCAGACCAGAAGCAGAACCGATGAACTTCTCACCTTCATGGAACTGTCCGACAAGCACCGCTACAGGATAAAACAGCTTTCCGGCGGGATGAAGCGGCGCCTGATCATCGCCCGGGCTCTTCTCAACAACCCCAGGCTGCTTATTCTCGATGAACCCACCACCGGTCTCGACCCTCAGGTGCGCCATCTCATCTGGGACAAGCTGCGCCTTCTCAAACGCCAGGGAATGACCATCCTCCTCACCACCCACTACATGGAGGAGGCCTTCCAGATCTGCGATTCGGTACTTATCATGAGCAAAGGCAAGCTGGTCGTGGAGGGCAACCCTCAGGATCTGGTCGGGAAACATATCGAGCCCTATGTGATGGAGATCTATTCCAAGGACAACTTCCTTCTGGTGAAAAGCGACATCACCGCCCAGTGCTGCCGCACCGACGAAAGTACCGACATCGTGCGCATCTACAGCGAAGACCACGACAAGCTGAGAAGCTTTGCACAGCGGCTTTCTCCGGGTGACTACTATCTGCGCCAGTCAAACCTCGAGGACCTGTTTCTCAAAGCAACCGGGAGCACGCTCAATGCCCAGCAGTAAACAACCGCTCTACCCCCCGCTTTCCGTGCGCATATTCAGCGTCTGGTACCGTCATTTCCGGGTGTATACCAAAAACATCTTCTCCAACGGCCTTCCGCCTTTTCTCGAGCCGCTTATTTTCCTTGCCGGAATCGGGCTGGGAATGAACCGCTATATCGACCAGATGGAGGGTATTCCCTACCTGACATTCCTTGCCACGGGTCTGCCCATCACCGCCGCCATGTTCACCGCCGCATTCGAATGCTCCTACGGCACGTTCATCCGTCTTGAATACGACCGGGTCTACGATGGAATGCTTTCTGCCCCCATCTCGGTCAGCAACCTGCTTATCGGGGAAATTCTCTGGGCGGGGACAAAAGGTTTCTTCTTTTCATTTGCAGTGGTGACCGTGGTCGCCGCCTTCGGGCTGGTGCCCCTGCCCTCAGGACTTCTGGCCCCGTTTGTCGGATTCCTTGCAGGGGTGATGTTCGCCTCCCTGTCACTTGTGGTTACCTCATTTGTGGGAAATATAAACCATTTCAATTTCTATTTCACCGGCTTTCTCTCCCCGATGTTCTTCTTTTCAGGAGTGGTGTTCCCTGTTGAAAACCTCCCTCCTTTTCTGCGGAGCATCGCCGAGATCTTCCCGCTCACTCATGTGGTGAGGATGACCAGGCTCCTGAGTTTCTGGGATCTGGACCCCGTCATGCTGTGGGATCTGCTCTTCATCGCCCTGTTCACCCTGGTGAGCGGCTTCTTTGCAATAAGAAGGCTTGGAAGGAAGTTGATTCATTGACCTGCAAAACCGAAAACCGATGTTTACCCCGGAACTGAAAATGACACAGAAGAATGCCAGAAGCCGCACAGCTCCGTCTCTTGTCGAAATTTTCCTCCTTTTTTTAAGAGTAGGTTCAGTCACTCTCGGCGGAGGGCTGGCCATGCTTTCGGTTCTGCGCCATGAGCTTCTGGTGAGAAGGGAGTGGCTTCGGGATGAGGAGTTCGCCGATGAGCTGACCGGTGCCACAAGTGTGCCCGGGGCGGTTGTGATCAATTTCGCCCTGTTCCACGGTCACCGGCTCAGGGGGATTGCCGGGTCAGTCGCGGCGCTCTTCGGAGCGGTACTGCCCTCTTTTGTGATAATCCTGATTGTGGCCGCTTTCCTATTTCCCTATTCGGATCACCCGGTTGCCACCTCTTTTCTCAGAGGTGCTTCAGCCTCCGTGGCTGGCCTTCTGGCTCACACCGCACTCACCATGGGCAGGACCATGACCAGAAGGGCTTCACAACTGATTGTTGCTTTCATAACAGCGGCGGTTGCACTTCTGCCCTGGGTTCATCCCATTTTCGCCCTGATAGGGATGGGGGCGGTTTCCTTTTTTCTCTCCGGCAGAAACAAAGGGGAAAAAAAAGGTGAGTCAGGGGAGACGTCATGATCGCACTGAAACTTTTCTGGAGTTTTTTTACCATAGGGCTTGGCGCCTACGGAGGGGGAATTGTCACCATTCCCCTCATCGAACACGAAATTGTCACGGTAAACGGATGGCTTTCCGCCGGGGAACTTTCGGAGCTGATAGCCGTGGCCCAGATGACTCCAGGTCCGATTGCGGTCAATGCCGCAACCTTCACCGGCTACGAAGTGGGGGGATTCAGGGGAGCAGTCTGCGCCACTTCCGGAGTGATCCTCCCCTCGATTCTCTTCTGTTCGCTTCTCATTTTTCTCTTCAGCCGCTTCGGACACCTTGCCTGGCTTTCCCGTCTGCGCAAGGCGGTGCAGCCTGCGGTATTAGGACTCATCATCACCGCCGTCTTCACCTACGGGAGTAGTGCGGTCACCGGAATACCTTCAGGCGTACTGGCCCTTGCCACATTCGCCGTACTTACCTTTTTTAGAGACAGGGTGCATCCGGCTCTGCTCATTGTTCTTTGCGGGATAGGGGGAATCTTTCTCTACTGATCACTTTTCATCTGCAGATAGGTCAACCTGGGGTAGAAGCCGAATATTCTGTAGAATCCCAGAGCACTCTCATGCCCCACTGCCACCGATACCCCGATCCTCTCGCAGGCATTCTCTTCAAACCATCCGATGCTTCTTTTGACAAGTTCCTTTCCTATCCCCTGTCCACGGCACCATTGATTCACGAAAAGCGAATCGATCTCCCCGGCGCCCTTTTCAATGGTGGAAACGCAGTACCCCGACAGCTGACCTTCAGTTTGGGCCACCAGGATCAGAAGATCTTTTTCATCCATCCGGGTAAATTTTTTGCACCGCTCTTCGAAGGTGAAGGTTCTGTAGTGTTCTTTGAAGTAGGGCGACTCCTTCAGGTGAAGCCTGTTCAGTTCTTCCCACATGGGTTTGATGATTTCGATTCGATCTTTTGCTATTCTTCTGATTTCAGAACCCATTTAATTTTCACCAGTTCAATTCATCGGTTGACAAACAGATCAGAAGTACTTGATATCGATCACAATCGTGGTATCACCCTCAAGCTCGAAGCTGGCTTCCTCGAAGGAGGGCGCCCTCATTTTCACCTCGGCATCGTTGGAAAACCCGTACCCTTCCTTAGGCATGCCCAGAAGGTTGGTAGACATTTTCCCGTTGTTGTCCTCATCGTGAAGAACCGCAACGGCATATGTTCCCGGCTTGAGCCCCCCGAATGTAAGGACTTCGGTTTTGTCCTTCACTTCTGTTTTGTCTCCCGTTACGGCTTTGTCCCGCTTGGGAAACTGGGCTGCCTTATCCTCGTCGTAGACGCCCACCAGAGCGGTATTTCCGGTGCTTCTGAAACCCTGCATTCTGATTTTCAGGGTGACTGAATCCTGAGCGAGAGCGGGGACTGCCGCGACAAACAGCAAGAGCAGGGGAAATAGTTTGAGGGATTTCATGGCTGATCTCCTTTGATATGGGTAAGGCGTTCTTTTCGTTTTCGGGAAACCTATGTGGAATATAAATCAAGGTCGTTTTC
>JBKHHW010000068.1:0-16342 GCA_046538945.1 Chitinispirillaceae bacterium
TGGGTTTCTGTTCAGATACTGAATGGGAACCCACTTTTTTTACGAATACAGATATCACTGTCCTTTCATTGCAGATCCCGCTTTCAGCAAACAACAGTCAGTGCTTTCGGTTCAACATTAAAATCCACAGGACTTCTCCCGAACGGCTCACCGTCAATATGGACATGATGGCGTCCCTGACGGAATATTCTTACCTGTCGGCCAAGGTGGTATTCGACATTGGCGTGATCGGTGATATCACCTTTGTAAAAACCCCACACGTATCCCAGAAAACTCAGCAGGTGTCTGTCTTTCATGATAACCACATCAAGCATTCCGTCATCCAGCCTGGCGTTTGAGGAAATTGTCATGTTGGAGCTGTAGTATTTTCCATTTCCTATGAATACGATGAAGCCGCGACGCTCTTTAGGCTGATCATCTATGCGCAACCGTATGGGTGAGAATCGGTAACGGACCAGATTTTTGAGACCGATGAGAATGTAGGCAGCCGCACCGAGCGCCTTTTTGAGCCCCTTGTCCGCCTGGTTTACTATATAAGCATCGAATCCTATACCCGCAAGACAGGTGAAATAACGTCCGGCAGCTTTTCCCAGATCTATACGCCGGGTATTGCCCCTGGCTATGAGCTGGCAGGCGGATCGGATTTCCATGGGAATGTCAAGATTGATCGCATACACGTTGACCGTTCCCAGAGGAATCACTCCCAGTGCGGTGCCGGAGCCGGCCAGTCCATTTACAACCGCATTTATGGTGCCGTCCCCGCCCGCGGCAATGACAAGGTCGTAACCCTGTCTGCTGCATAAAAGTGCAGTCTGGGTGGCTTCATCCGAACTCTTCGTTTCGCTTATTTCGGGATACATCCCGAATTCATTGAGGTATTGTCTGATTTTACCTGTGAAACTGGCGCCCTTTAGGGATACATCGAGAAAACGTTTTCTGATTCCGAACAGTTTTCTTAAAATGCCCGGCATTTGATAGCCCGCGCCCGAATGGGGATTGATGATCAGTCTGATTTTTTTGAACCTCGGATGCCATGGATTGGGCAAAGCATTTTCCGCATAGCGCAAATCCTTGAAAAATCTGACACTGAAGGCTACCTGGGGATAAGTCAGTTCAACATACCCGGCCTGGAGAGAATTCCTTTCAACCAATGCTTTTTCCAGTGCCGCAACAGCCGGGAGTATGACACCTGAATCGGCCAGAGGATCCCGCTCTCTGCTGATCTGCCGAAGTCTCTGCATCGCAGCGGGAACCAGTTTCGATGTCCTGCTGAATGCAAACACTCCCGGTATCATATTCTTTCCATTCCACTTGAAAGAATAGGACGGGGTTAATTCAGCTCTGAATCTGCGGGGTGAGACTGCCGGGATGGCAATATCCATGTGTGAATTCATGAACTGTTCACAAGCCTCGTCTATAATTCCGGGAGTAAGGAAAACTGCTTCACAAGGTAAAATGAGATGCCCGCGCTCTTCCATTTCCGGACTTCTGAAGAGCCCCGTTACGTTTTCCAATGTGGCAAAGGAAGGCAGAATTCTTCTGGAGATGAAACGCCTGCTGTAGAGTTCATCCAATCTGTCCGGACCGATTACCACTATCCTCTTCACCAGTTTCGATTCATGAAGCGCTTCAACAACCCAGTCAAGCAGAGGTTTTCCATGCAGGGGTACAAGCGCAGAATGGGTAATCTGCGGATCATCACTCAGATCACCTGCTCTGTCAGCCGCCAGCACAAGTGCTTCCATTTCTAACATCCTTCATCCACCTTCCGTATTCAGATTCCGCTGCCGAACAGGTCTTTAAGACGCTCCAGAGCTGAAGCCATATCTATCCCCTTGCCCAGAACTGGCCTCCAAAGATCTCCCATCTCCTCCAGCCTTTTTCCTATCGTCCTGATGGAAAAAGCCGAAGGGTCAAGCTTTCCGTTTACTTCGTCCCAGTGCAGCGGTGCCGAAACCGGTGCCCCGGGCCGAGGACGCAGCGAATATGCACATGCCATGGTCTTGCCCTTTGTGTTCTGGAGAAAATCCAGATACACTTTCCCCGCCCTTCTGGAAGGCAATCTTTCAAGACTGGTGATGGAGGGAAGTTCTTTGTTTACAAATGTGCATACAAGCAAGGCGAACTGCCGTGATTGGTCGTATGTGTAACGGGCCTCGAGAGGTACGAATATGTGAAGACCTGTTGCTCCTGATGTCTTGACGTAGTGGGGAATGTCGATTTCGCTGAGCACAGAGTGGACCACTCCGGCTGTTTCCACCACATCTGAAAACGGACACTCAAGCGGGTCAAGATCGATAACCATAACATCCGGAAAGTCGGGGCTTGAAATCCGGCTGATCCACGGATTGATCTCGATCGCTCCCAGATTGGCCATGTAGATGAGTGCGGCTTCATCCTGACACACAAGATATCTCGTCTTCACTTTCCCCTCATCGGATTCAACAGCTGTGGTTTGGACCCAGTCCGGTACGGAATCCATGTCCTTGTGGAAAAAGTGTTTGCCATTGATGCCGTCTGGAAACCGGTGCAGAGACTGGGGACGGTCCTTGAGATGAGGCAGCAGCCATTCGGCAACGGACCTGTAATAGTTAATCATTTCGCCCTTGGTGATATTCTCGTCCGGCCAGTAGGTCTTGTCCGCATTGGTTACCGAAACCGTTTTATCATTGATGCGCAGTTTCTGTTCACGTGTGACCGGAGCAAATCTGGGTTCAGGCCTTGAGGGCTTTTCGCGGACAACCCAACGCGGTTGCTTATCCTCTCTGAAACCGAGAAATACAGGGTGTCTCAAACTTCCGTCGTTTGTCCACTCCGAAAAACGCACCACGCATACCAGTTCAGGCCGAACCCAATGCGCCTTTTCGCCACTGGCCGGATTTGATGAAAACGGACATTGCGGTGTGATCAGCTTGTCCAGCTTTTCCCTTACTTCAGCAAGTTTTGAATCGGAAAAGCCGCTTCCCACGTGACTTATATAGGTAAGTTTGTCATTTTCATACACCCCCACGATGAGAGATCCCAGAAATTTTCTACCCCCCTTCGGTTCGGTAAATCCTCCGACTACCGCCTCCTGCTGTTTGACAATCTTAATTTTTCTCCAGTGCCAGCTTCTTGAACCGGGTACATAAGGGCTGCCGCTCTCCTTTGCCACTACTCCCTCCAGGCCGAGCTGTTTGACGCCTTCGTAGAAATTCCTCCCGCTGGTTTCGATATGGGCATTGAATTTGAGGTGATCGAGAGGTGGAATAACGGATTTCAGCAGTTCTTTTCTCCTGTGAAGAGGAAGACCCGTCAGATCGTATCCTTCAAAGTAAAGAAGGTCGAAAACGTAGTACACCAGTGTCCCTTCAGCTTTCCGACGATAGTTCTGAAGAGCTCCGAAGTCAGATCTGCCTTTACTGTCCAGTACGACAATCTCTCCATCCAGAACAGCTTCAAACGGCAGACTCCTCAGGTCGCGGACAACCGGAGGATAGTGCCCGGTCACACTCAGACCGTTTCTTGAATAGAGCCTGACCGCTCCGTGGAGACACTCCGCAACAGCTCTGTACCCGTCCCATTTGATTTCGAAAAACCACCCCTCTTTGTCGAAGGGCTCCTCCACCAGTTGTGCGAGCATGGGGCGCAGCGGCCCTGAAAATTCTCTGCGCGGAGCATCACTGATAATCTCCCGAAAAAAGGCCGGACTGTCTGATGAAGTGTCTTTTGTGGCATCTGCGGCTCTTATTTGGTCTAAACTGAGTCCTGTACGCACAGAGCGGTCTTTTTGGAGCACATCTCCCTCTTGCCGAGAAAACCCGTCGGTTTTTTTCAGCAGAAGCCAGCTGTTGTCTCCCTTTCCGGAAATCTTAACCAAATGGTACATTCCCTTCAGTTTCTGCCCTTCCAGAGTGAAAACCGCATTTCCTTTGGACAAACCGTTCCGGAATGCCTCCTCGGTTTCCTTCTTCCCCTTTTTTCCCGGAACAGAGTAGCAGCCTTCATCCCAGATCATCACCGTGCCTGCCCCGTAATTGCCTTCAGGAATGATACCCTCGAAATTACGGTAATCATAGGGATGATCCTCAACCATCATGGCCAGCCTCTTCTTTGCCGGATCCAGCGAGGGTCCCTTGGGAACAGCCCAGCTTTTGAGTACCCCCTGGAGTTCCAGGCGCAGATCGTAATGCAGGTGACTGGCCCTGTGCTTCTGAACGACAAAGCGGGGCTTCTCCCCGGAGGACCCGCTCAGCTCCGGGGCAGGTTCTGAGGTGCTGCTGAAATCTCTTTTCTTTCCGTAGTCCTCAAGCTGCATCTGGAGCCGGAATCACCCTTTTAGGCTGCATTTTTCTGCTTTTTGGCCACTTCAAGACTCTCCGAGAGTCTGGAGAACAGATCGGTCACTCCGCTCTGCACCGGTTCCTCCCTGACCGGTTCGGGAACCTTTCCCTCCACCTTTTCCTGAATAATTCGCCTGAGATCTTCATAATAGGTATCATGGTACTGCTCGGGTTTCCATGGCTCTGAGAGCTGCTCAATCAGGTTTACCGCCATTTCCATTTCCCGTGAAGCGACACTTCCGGCACCTCTTTCGGGCAGATCAAGCTCTGCGCTGGATCGGATCTCATCCGCAAAACGCATCTGGTTGAGTATGATAACATCCTCTTCAGCCTTGATCAGAGCCATATGCTCCCTGGTTTTCATCACGTACCGGGCTATCCCCACCTTTCCGCTCCGGCGCATGGCTTCCCTCAGGAGCACATAAGCCTTCTTCGCTTCCCGGACCGGCTCCATATAATAGGGTTTTTCCAGAAATTTCTGGTCGATCTCCTCCCCCTGGGCAAATCCCACAATTTCAATAGTCTGGGATTTCTTTACGTTGGCCCGCCTGAAGTCCTCGTTTTCAAGCACCACGTAGTCATTTTTGCGGTACTGGTATCCCTTCACGATATCTCCGAAGGGTACCTCCTCACCGGTTTCCTTGCAGACCCTTACATAACCGATTCTGCAGTGATCACTGCGCCGCAGCATATCGAAATTGATTTTGTGAGTTTTTGTGGCGTCGTACAGTTTCACGGGAATGTATATCAGCCCGAAACTGATTGCACCTGACCAGATAGAGCGCATACGTTCCTCCTGTTCAAGAGGAGATTTCCTGTTCCATTGAGTCATTGTATCTGCCGCTACTTGCAGCACCGTTGCAGCGGGCACGGTGGATAAACACCATCTGCGCGTCGGCTTCGTTTTCTTTTCGCCCGTTCCACACTTCCATGGGCTGCTGCTGCAGAGCGCGGGAAAAGGAGAAGGTGAGTTTCCAGGGATTTTCCACTCTGTTTATAGTATTGAGGTGGCGAGTGGCATGAACCGACTCCTGTCCGCCGGAAAGGAATGCTATCCCCGGCACTGCGGAGGGAACAGTCCTGCGGAGAGTGCGGAGAGTGGCTGATGCCACCTCTTCTGCATTTGACTGCACGGATGAGTTCTTACCCGGTACGACCATATTCGGTTTAAGTACCAGCCCCTCGAAAAGCACTCTGTGTTCACGCAGAGTTTCGAAGAGAACGCCGAGAGTTTCTTCCGTCGCTCTTTCGCATGCACTGATGTCGTGATCTCCGTCCATGAGGACTTCAGGTTCCACTATGGGTACAATCTCGGTTTCCTGGCACAGGGCCGCATACCTGGCCAGAGCCTCGGTATTGGCCTTTATGCACAGACCGGAAGGACCGTTCCCGCCGATGGAAATCACCGCTCTCCATTTGGCGAACCGTGCTCCCATGCCGCGGTATTCCATCAGCCTTTCTCTTAATCCGTCAAGACCCTCGGTTACCACTTCGCCCGAAAAGAAGGGCAGTGGCTTTGTGCCCTTGTCGACTTTGATTCCGGGAACGATCCCCCTGTCTGTTAGAAGACTGGTCAGGGGTCTGCCGTCTTCAGTGTTCTGCCGGATGGTTTCATCATAGAGAATGACCCCGGAGATGTACTTTTCCAGATCGGGAGCGGAAAAGAGCATCTGACGGTAGTCCCGCCGGGTTCGGGGGGTGGAATCCACATTGATCTTTTGGAAACGTCTGGTGATGGTGCCGTTGCTTTCGTCAGCCGCCAAGATCCCTTTGCCTTCGGCCAGAAGGGCCGAGGCGGTAGCGGTGAGTGTGTTGAACTGCTGCTGCATAGAATTCCTCCTTTATTAAAAGAGGAATTAAGCAAATCTAACGCCAAGTTTCGGGAAGGGGGAGAAAGTCTTTCATGAGAGCAAGAGCCCCGGGAGCTGTTCTATTCAGATCTGTTCTTCACTTTTACACGGACACGAACACTGGCCTGTTCCTCATTGAGAACAACTCCGGAAGGGGCTATCACGGCCAGTCTGACTGTAGTACATTCCTGAATCTTGGATAAATCCAGAGGCTCGGTTCTGAGATAGGCCGGTTTGGATTTTCTGTTTTGCGGGAGCATCACGTTCAGTGTGTCCGGCTGTACTTCAATTTTTTCCAGAATGAGGTTTGGATTCAGCCTGCCTTCCCTCCTCACCTTTACCGGGATTGGGGTCGGGACAGTTTTCTGTGCGGTAATGGTGAAAGTGCGTGGGGAGATCTGGCTGATACTGACTCCGCTGGGTACATCTATATCCTTGTCACCTACAATCAGAGTCTGTTTTCCTTCATTGAGTTTGCTGACGTCTATCCTTGCGGCCAGTGCGGATTGGTCGAACAGAAACATCCGCTCAGATCCGGTAAGGGATACTTTGACCTCGGTGATTTTGGGTTCCTCGATTACCCAGTTGGGAGGAATGTTCTTGTAGACTACCGGAATAGTGAAAGTTCTGTTGACGGTATCGGTTTTGAAGGCAAAAATGAACCAGATTACAAAAGAGATCAACGCGGCTGTCAATTTGATTCCCGGATTGCGGAACGGGAGCTTTCTGGTTTTGCCGCCACTGCGGGATGGGAATGCGTTACTGTAGAACAATTCTAGTTTTCTCTGCAGTCCTGTCGGGGACACTATTTCAAGCTTTCCTCTCTGGGCAAGTGTTATCGTACCTCTTTCCTCCGATACCGCGATTGTACAGGCATCACTGCGTTCGGATATTCCCAGAGCGGCCGTGTGACGCGTGCCGTTTTGTCCGACTTCTGAATCGTTGAGAGACAGCGGTAGTCTCACGCCGAATTTGTCGATGCGTTCACCCTCCACTATGACAGCCCCGTCGTGATTGGGAGTAGACGGGTGAAAAATGCTGTATAGAAGGGAGGTGCTGATTCTTCCGTTTAAGGAGATTCCTCCGCTCAGATGGCGTTCAAGTGAATCCCGGCCCTTGAGAACAATGAGTGCACCAATTTTTTCTGATGCCATGCTTTTTATGCTTTCCACCAGAATTTCAAGCGTTTTATTCGAGGACAGCACACGATGCTTTGACTTTAGACTCCCGATGCTTGAAAGCCGCTCTATCGCCGTCCGTATGTCATCCTGAAAAATCAGAACCAGACCAATAAGGGCAGCGGTGATTCCAGCATGGAACAGCATCGAAGTCATATACATGTTCAGGAAGCGGGCAAGACTGAAAACTGAAAGCACCACTGAAAAGCCGATGATGACTGACCGGGAAGCTCTGCGCTTGAGCCAGATCAGTATAAAATAGAGCAGAACCGTGATGATTGCCATATCCAAAAAATCGGCAATACGGATACTGGACAGGAGCACTTTTAGTGAAGAGATCACATCACAACCGTTATTTTAAGTGTTCAGCCATTGTTCCGGATGACCGGGGGCTGGGATCGTTTCGCAGCAGTACAGATGCGTTTAGGTATCGGTTCTATTGTGTTCTGAAGTCTGCTTTTGCGCTTATTTTTCAGCTTGGAAGAAGTTTTCTGATTCTGGCCCAGGCCTCTTCCGGAATGTCCGCACCGATCACCTGGCAGACTTCATATCCGCAGGAAGATCCGAGCATACCGCAGAAGTCTATATCGTATCCCTTGACCAGACCGTAGAGGAAACCGGCAGCCCAGAGGTCACCCGCTCCGGTTGTGTCCACCGCCTTGCCGCTCCCGTGGGCGGTTATTTCATGGACTATGCCTCCGTGCGCTATCAAGCTGCCCCGTTTTCCCAGCTTCATGACCGCAATTTTCGATTTTGCCGCCATTGCGGCAATCGCTTCCGCCTCTGTTTTATATCCGGTGAAGGCTGCGGCTTCATCTTCATTCGCTATAAGAATATCCACATAGTCACGTGTGATTTCCTCCAGAAGTTCACGCGATTGCTCTACTATCGTAAAGCTTGCCAGGTCAAGAGAAATGAATGCGCCTGCGTTTTTGGCAGCTTTCAAAGAGGTCTTGAGCAGTTGCGGATTGAAAAGAAGATAACCTTCGATATGAACCAGCACGGTATCCTCGAAGTGTTCTTTTGTGATTTCCTCCGGAAGAGTTTCTGAAGAGGCTCCTAGGTATGTGAGCATCGAACGCTGAGCATCGGGAGTTATAATCGACAAAACGTGACCGGTGGGTGAGGTGGAGGAAAGGAGAACGGGTTCCACATTGCTGCTCAGAAGACTCTGTTCAAATCTCTGCCCCAGTTCATCGCCTCCTCTTTTACCTATGAAGCGTGCGTTTCCCCCCAGTTTCCCGATACCCACTATCGTGTTGCATGCCGACCCTCCCGGGACCAGTGTGGGCATTTTCCTGCTTTTTGAAAGAATACTTGTGATATGGGTATGGTCCGCCATCACCATACCTCCCTTCTGAGCGCCGGAAGAGAGGAGAAAATCGTCTGATTCGAGGAGGCATAAGTCCATGAGTGCCGACCCGATAGCGGCAATTTTGTTGCGTTCCGGTTTTGTGTTCATTGGAATGATCATGTGTACTCCAGGGGTAATTTCCAGATTCGGAGGAAAAAACAACAGAACATTGAGAGATGGAAAAATAGATCGGGCTGGGTTTCGGGGGCAAAGGGAATATGCCCGGAGATGAAAAAGAGCTTTTCCATTCGGTCACTATCGGGCTGAACTGGCCTCTCTCATCTTCAAATATCTATATTTCATTTTTCAAACTGGAAAAATTTTTCCCAGAATGCTTTCATGAAAATTCTCTTTACCATCCATCATCATCTCGACCCCAGTTCCGGTGCCGCCGGCGTTACTTTGAAGCTGGGGGGACAATTTGAGACGATGGGCCACCAGGTGCAGTACCTCTCTCTCGATGATATGCCTAAATGGCTTAATCCTGGCCTCAAATCGGTGTTTTTCCCATTTTTTGTGTTTCTGAAGGTTCTTGGAACTCACCTGGGAAAAGAAGTGGATGTGGTGGACGCTTCCACCGGCGATGCCTGGTTGTGGGTTCTGTTCGGAAAACGATTTTTCAAGGGTCCGCTACTGGTCACGCGCAGTCACGGCCTCGAACATTGCTCTCATCGGAAAAATCTGGAGGAAGCTAAAAAGGGAATGCTCGGTTTGAGCTGGAAATATGGTATATACCATGGTGGAATCAGGTTGCACCTGATAGCTATTTCGCTTCGTGGAGCAGACCTGGTGTTCCAGTTGAACCATGAGGATCTTCGGTTCGCCGCGGAAAAGCTGAAGGTCATGGAAGACAAATCTTATGTCGTCCCGCACGGTTTGCCCAAGTCATTTATGGGCTTGCCGGTTTCATTTTCAGCCGGAGACGGGCGGAGTAGCCTGACAATTGCCTTGATAGGTTCCTACATAAACCGTAAGGGAATCAAATATGCTGTCCCTGCCCTTGAAAGGGTACTCATCCGTTTTCCTCAGGTAAAGGTTCTTTTTCTGGGAACAGGGAGTTCGGAAATGGAAGTGCTTGGGGATTTCAGCTCAGAAGTCAGAGGGCGGATCAGGGTCGTTTCCCGATATGAACATGAGATGCTTCCCTCTCTTCTGGACAGGTGCCAAATTCATCTGTTCGCAAGCCTTTCCGAGGGGTTTGGGTTAACACTGCTGGAATCCATGGCTTGCGGACTAGCTCCCGTGGCCACGAAAATTGCCGGCCCGGTGGAATTTGTGGAAGATGGGGAAAATGGTATTTTGATACGCAGTAGTGACAGTTCCGCAATCGAAGCCGCATTGGTTCGGTTCATAACAGACCGGAAATTCCTGAAAGAAATCCGTACAGCGGCCTACGGGACTGCTCAGCAGTACAGTTTGGAGAAATGTGCAAGCAGGCAGTTGTCACTATACGAATCAGGGCTAATGTCATCCCGCATCCCGCAGATGAATCCGTGAAAGCCACCAGTTCATCGTTAAGTGCAAAAAGGAACCCGGCAAAATGACCACTCCGCCTTCCCGCGAATACAAACTCATCTCCCGGATCCAAAATCTCCTGCCCTCTATCCACCCCTCCGCCTATGAAGAGCTCATCGGGGATGACGCCGCGGTGAGAGTGAATAAGGCGGCCGGAGAAAAACTGGTCATGACCACCGACATTTCCGTCCAGGATGTGCATTTTTCTCTGGAAACCATGACGCTGGAGGAAGTCGGTTACCGGGCCATGGTAAGTAATCTGAGCGACTGTGCCGCTATGGGTGCTTTGCCGGACAGTGCACTGGTGCAGCTGGTGTTTCCTGCAGATACAACCGGTCTGGATGAATCGGTTGAAAGTATCTACAGAGGATTCGCCCGGGCCAGTGAGAGATGGCAGTTTCCGATTGTGGGGGGGGATCTGTCTTCGGGCCAGGTATGGACCCTTGGCATAGCCCTTATTGGCTCGGTTCCCCCGGGGGAAAGGGTGCTGAAGCGCAGAGGTGTCAGAGAGGGAGATGCTTTGTGGGTGAGCGGCAGGCCGGGGGAAAGTGCTGCCGGATTGGCGGTTTTGGGACGTTGGGGTCGCCAGAGGGCTCCAGAAATGTATACCAGGTTCGTGCAGGCGCATATCTCCCCCCGGCCCAGAATCCGGGAAGGGAGAGTTTTGGCCAAACAAACCGGTGTGCATGCGGTGATGGATCTTTCAGACGGCCTTTCCAAAGATGTCGCAACCCTCTGTTTTGATAATCATCTGGGCTTTCTGTTTGATTCCGCGGCTATACGCGCCCCGGAAAGTATGGTGAGGTTGGCAGAAGAGGTGAAGGTGGACTGGAAGGAATGGTTTTTTCACGGAGGGGAGGAGTATGAGCTTCTCATTGCAGCTGATCCGGATCTGGATCTGCGGGCGCAGTCCGGGCTTGAAGCGGCTGCACTCAACCGTCTCGGAAGCTTCACTCGGGAATTCGAGGGGGTCCGCATACCGAAGCCGGAAGGGGGAACTGAAAACCTTGTGCACCGCAGTTGGGATCATGCCAAAAGAGTCTTGTAAACTCTTAATGTCCGGTTTATATTCCTATGAAGCCCGCCGCACTCACCGCGCGCTGTCGGGCATTTGTTCCGACCGAAATAATTCCGGCCGCGTTGAATTTTTCAGAGGGTTTAGCGAACTATTATGATGGTGGAAAAACGTCGCAAAAAGCTCGGTGAAATACTGTTGGCTCAGGGCCTGGTTAATGAAGAGCAGCTGCTGCTTGCACTCCAGGAACATAAGCGTTCCGGCGTCAGTATCGGTACGGTGTTGGTGCGGATGGGTTTCTTAACCGAGGAGGATCTTACCGCCGTTTTAGGCGAGCAGATACAGCTCAGGCAGAAGAAACGCATTGGTGAGGTTCTGATCGATCAGGGGCTCATCACCCGGGAACAGTTGCAGACGGGCCTTGAAGAGCAGAAAAAGTGCGGGCTTCAGCTGGGTAAGTGCTTGGTCAAGCTGGGCTACCTTTCTGAGCATAAACTGGTTGATGTCCTCAGTGCGCAGCTGGATGTTCAGCATGTGGTGCTTGAGTATTTCAATTTTTCACGCCATCTGCTCAGGTACATACCCGAGGAAATGGCACGGAAGTATAAAGTGATACCCCTGTTTGAACAGGACGGGGTGCTCACTGTGGCCATGGCTGACCCCACCAATCTCAGGACTATCGATCACCTGAAGTTCAAAACCGGCAAGGATATCGACCCGGTCATCGCCACAGAGAAGAGCATTCTGGATTCGGTCGAGAAGAACTACTCGGCCGGGCTTGAGGAGATGACTCAGATACTCGGGGAAACCGGAAATGCTGAGGAAGATCTTGATCTGGTCAACGCTGAAGACGATAGAGAGTCTCTGACCGATGAGGAAGGTGCTCAGGTTGTAAAGCTGGTCAACCTTCTGGTCAATCAGGCGATTCTGGAAGGCGCTTCGGATATACATATAGAACCTATGGAGCGTTACACCCGCCTGCGCTATAGAATCGATGGTGATCTGGTTGAGAAAAACCCGATACCGCTTCAGCTCAGGGCCCAGATAACATCGCGACTGAAAATCATGGCCGGGATGGATATAGCGGAAAAGCGCAAACCGCAGGATGGACGCTTTCAGATCCGTCATGAAGGCCGGGAGATCGATCTTCGAGTTTCCACCTATCCGGTAATGACCCGTTTGCGTGGTGTGAACGAGAAGGTGGTTATGCGAATTCTGGACCCTCAGTCCATGGGAGTCTCTATAGATCAGCTTGGCTTCCTGCCTAAGACACAGACTCTTTTTGAAGATATAATCGAAAAACCGGACGGCATTGTCCTGGTTACGGGGCCTACCGGGAGCGGAAAAAGTTCCACTCTGTATGCCGCGCTGCAGAAAATATACAATGTCAGTTTGAATATCGTGACCATGGAAGATCCGGTGGAGTTCCACCTCGACGGGATTGCTCAGGGGCAAATCAATTTGAGAGCGGGTTTCAGTTTCGCCGACGGAATGCGCTCCATTCTCCGTCAGGACCCGGATGTCATCATGATAGGTGAGATGCGCGATGCCGAAACATGTCAGATGGCTATCCAGGCTGCACTTACCGGCCACTTGGTGTTTTCGACTCTGCATACAAACGATGCGGCCAGTGCCTACACCCGTCTGCTTGATATGGGACTTGAACCGTTTCTGATCACTTCCACCATTATAGGAATACTGGCCCAGCGACTGGTCCGTAAGGTCTGTTCCAAGTGCAAGGAACAGTATGATCCGGAGCCGCAGATCCTCACCAAGCTCGGGTTAAGACCGGGCTTGAAATTCTACCGGGGAAAAGGTTGCAAGTTCTGCAACAACACCGGTTTCAAAGGGCGTCTGGGTTTGTTTGAATTCCTGGTCCCTGACGAGACGGTTACCCGTATGGTTATTCAACGCAATCCGGCAGAGCAGATTCGCCACTACTGTCTTAAGCGCGGAAATTTCGATACGCTTCGCCGTGACGGTTTAAAGAAAGTTTTAGAAGGATTAACAACAATCGAGCAGGTGCTCGGGGCAACGCAGAATGATTAAAAAACCAACAGTTCTTGACAGCATGGTGCTTAACACCGTGCAGCGTCAAGCTGTCGTATATACAAATGGACCGGAACTGGTATTTGCAGGCGCAGGGACGGGAAAAACCCGTGTCCTTACGGCCAAAATAGCATACCTTATAGAACAGGGGCTGAATCCGTCCAGGATCTTTGCTGCCACTTTCACCAACAAGGCCGCCAGAGAGATGCGCACCAGGGTGGAGGGGCTTATCAGGATGCCCGCGGCTGGTTTGTGGATCGGTACGTTTCACTCCATGTGCGCAAGAATTCTGAGAAGGGAAGCTGCCTCCACCGGATTTCCTTCCACTTTTACTATTTACGATACCAATGATCAGCTCTCCGTTATCAAAAAACTGCTTAGGCAGTTCGACATTGACGATAGAACCATGCCTCCCAAGTATCTTCTGGCGGTAATTTCCTCGTGCAAGTCATCATGCATCACTCCCGAGGAGTACGAGATGTCCGCGAAGGGTTTCCGGGACAGAGAATTCGCCAAGCTTTACAGAGCTTATCAGAAAAGTCTCAGGGAGCAGCAGGCCATGGATTTCGATGACCTTCTGAGCAACACGGTTTACCTGCTTCGCGGAAACGAGAACGTGCTTCAGAGATATCAGGATCAGTTCAAGTATGTACTGGTTGACGAGTATCAGGACACCAACAAGGCTCAGTTCCAGCTGGTTTATCTTTTGTCGAAAGTCCATAAGAAGATTTTCGCCGTGGGCGATGATGATCAGAGCATATACGGCTGGCGCGGAGCGATGATCGAAAATATACTTTCTTTCGAGGAAAAGTTCCCTCAGACAGAGGTGTTCAAACTGGAACAGAACTACCGTTCCACCAAGTCGATTCTCGATTTTGCCAACGCCGCTATCGCGGTGAACTCCAAAAGAGCCATGAAGCAGCTGTGGACGGATCGGGAAGGCGGCTCTCAGGTACAGATAAACCGGTTCCGCGACGACCGCCAGGAAGCCGAGCAGGTGGCAGACAGATGCGCAAAGCTGCTTGGGAGAATGCGCGGAACCGAGATCGCGGTTCTCTTCCGGACCAATGCCCAGTCCCGGGCTTTCGAGGAGTCATTCCGCAGAAAACGGATCCCCTATGTGCTTGTGGGAGGGACCAGCTTCTATGAGAGAGCGGAGATAAAGAACTGTCTTGCCTATCTTCGTCTGCTTGTCAACCCTAAAGACAATGTAAGCTTTGAGAGGATAATGAATGTGCCGGCAAGGGGGCTTGGGGACAAGTCCCGCGAAGCACTCGTGAAGCTTGCGGAAGAGAAGGGCACCTCGCTTCTCGAAACTCTTCTAAGCGGTGACACCGCTTCGTTGGGGGCGCGGTCTCAGAAGGGGTTTGAGGCGCTCAGGGAAATCTTCGAACTGCTTGGTGATTCCGTGGCGAGAAGAACTCCACCCTTTGAAATTCTGAATGAAGTGCTCCAGCTCAGCGGTTATATGGATTCTTTGTCCGGAGATGATTCCGAAGAGTCAAACGGCAGGATTGAAAACATAAATGAGCTTGTTAATGCTCTTGCCATCTGGGGCGGGGAAAACAGGGACAAGGGTATCGAGGACTTTCTGGAAGAGGTTTCGCTGGCTACCGATGTCGACAGTTGGGCACGGAAGGACAATGCTGTCAATTTCATGACCATGCATTGCGCAAAAGGCCTTGAATTCAAAACCGTCTTTCTGGTAGGGGTGGAGGATGGGATCATTCCTTCACGGCAGAATCAGGACGATGACGACAAGATAGAGGAGGAAAGACGCCTTTTCTATGTGGGTTCGACCAGAGCCATGGAAAATCTCGAATGCTCCTATGTCGATCAGCGCCGTCGTTTCGGAGATATTCTCCCCAGTGAACCATCGAGGTTTCTGGGCGATATTCCCAGGGAGCTTTTCTCCTTTCAGGACAACACATCATTTTTCGGCAGCCTGCCAGTTCTGGAGCGTAAACCGGTTCGTGCCGCTTCGGCAGGGAAAAAAATGACTGGTTCGGCAGGAGCAGCCGTGCAGTCCCGTCCCAGGAGTGCGCCTCAGCCTGCCTATGATGAGTTTTCGCAGGAAACGGTCGAATTCCGCATGGGTCAGTATATAAATCACAAAAGGTACGGAAGAGGGAGAATTCTGAACGTCAGCGGATTTGGGGATGACACTAAGCTGACGGTTCTTTTCAATGATGGTGCCAGGCGTAAGCTCATGGCCAGGTTCGCGAATTTGGAAAACATTTAGGTGAGGTTGTAATTAATGATCAACAGAGAGCATGTTCTACACATTGCCCGCCTTGCGCGGCTGAAACTTTCAGAAGAGGAAATCGGGAACTTCACAAACCAGCTCGGATCAATATTGGAATATGTCGAGCAGCTCAACTCAGCCGATATCGCGGGAGTCGAGCCGACCTGCTTTGTGGCTCCGTCCCACGACCCGCTGCGTGATGACAAAGAAATCCCTTCTCTTGACCGTGAGGAAGTTCTCAAAAACGCCCCCAATGTCAAAAAAGGTCACTTCGCTGTCCCCAAAGTGATCGGCGGCTGAGATCACTCTCCGATTGGAATGGAAATGAAAAGTAAAGTACTCTGCGTCATTCCGGCCCGTTACGGTTTTACCCGTCTTCCAGACAAACCGCTTCTGGAAATAAAGGCACTGCCACTTGTCATGTGGGCCTATAACCGGGCTGTGGAATCGGGAGTTTTCAATCGGGTATGTGTCGCAACGGATGATCAGAGAATCGCCGGTACTGTGGAACGGTTCGGCGGGGAAACGGTCATGACCTCGGCCTCTCATCAGAGGGGAACCGACAGGGTCTGTGAAGCCGCGGGGAAAACCGACTGCACGCATATAGTGAATCTGCAGGGTGACAAACCCGATGTGCCACTCGGAATTCTCAGGGATTTTGTATCCGCTCTCACAAGAATCGATGATTTGAGCTTGTTGACTCTTGTCTCCAATGTTACAATCAAAGAAGTTGGAAGTCCCCATGCGGTCAAAGCTGTTCTGGGGGCTTTCGGGGATGCTCTTTATTTTTCCAGAGCTGTGATTCCCTTTGACA
>JBKHHW010000229.1:0-4365 GCA_046538945.1 Chitinispirillaceae bacterium
GAGGAGGAAGTAGTTGAGGAGGAAGTAGTTGAGGAGGAGGGCGGTCTTGAAAAGATGCCTGAGCTCACTACGTTTGTGGAAGCTGAGTATCCCCGGGAGTGTATTCGTGAAGGAATAGAGGGGGTTGTGCTTCTGGAGCTTCTGGTGAACGAGGAGGGGAAAGTCGACAGCGCTGCAGTTGTGAACGGAGTTCATCCTCTTCTGGATAGCAGCGCAGCCGAGGCGGCAAGGGCTTTTCTCTTTTCACCTGCAGTTGCCGGGGGAGAAGATGTGGCAGTGATGCTTCAGTACGAATACCGTTTCAGTCTTAGAGAAGCGGTCAGTACTCCTGATGCTTATGTAAACTTCACCGGCAGAATTCTCGAGCGGGGGACAAGAAAGCCGATAGAAGAAGCCATGGTGGTGGTGGAGTTTCTGGATACGCTTTCGGACACATCACTCGGAATGCCTTTTTCACTCTACCTGGAGCAGATTGCTAAGCTGGAGGGGCAGAGTCTTGAAGAGGGCCGCATGGTAGTTCTGACAGACTCGAACGGGCAGTTCACTTTCAGATCTCTGCCGACCTGTCGGGTTGAGGTTACTTTTCCCGTCTCCGGATACGAGCCGTACTGGACCGAAGAGAGGATAAGCAGGCAGGAGGTGGTGGAGGCGACCTATTATCTGCGGCGTCACAGTTATTCTGATTTCGAAGTGACGGTGTACGGAAGAGCGGAGGAGAAGGAGGTCAGCCGTCATCAGTTGACGGTTGCTGAGGTCAAGAAGATACCGGGTCTGGGCGGTGATGCCGTGAAGGTGGTTCAGGCGCTCCCCGGAGTGGGACGTCCATCCTTCGGGGGAACGGATATAATTGTTCGCGGAGCACCTACCTGGGATTCGAGATATTTTCTTGACGGGGTGACTATTCCTCTGGTTTATCATTTCGGCGGTCTGAAGTCGGTTTACAATTCCGAGGCTCTGGAGTCGGTGGATTTCTACCCGGGCGGTTTTTCCACCCGGTACGGAGGCGGTGTGGCCGGAGTGATAGAGCTTACCGGGCGAAAGGCCAAAAGGGACCGGTATCAGGGTACGGTCGATATGAATTTCATGGATGCAAGCTTCCTGGCGGAGGGCCCTGTGAATGAAAAAGTCTCCGTTATCGCCTCGGGGCGCAGGAATTTTGTAGGTGATATCCTCAGTGCCTATTTCGACAATGCCGAACCCAATACTTACCAGGTGGCAGTAGCTCCCTTTTACTGGGATTATCTTCTGAGAACGGATGTCGATGTCAATGAAGATCATGGTATGTTTTTCACTCTTTTCGGAGCCCGCGACAGTATGGGAGTGTTCTTTCCGCGCATGCGGGGGGGGTCTTCGGAAATCAGCGAAGATGCTGAAAATTTCACCATGAAGATACTGTTTCACATGCTGACCATGGGTGCCGAAAGTAAAATAGGAGATAAATGGACCAATTCTCTGCGTCTATCCGGAACCTATGCAAAAGACCGTTTTTCCGCTTTCGGTCTGGTGATAGTTGAGGAATCGTCCTATATGGGTCATCTGCGCAACCAGCTCAGCTACAAGGCAAGCGACAGAGTCATCGTGAATGCCGGGCTGGATATGAGCCTTCTCAATCACAATATGGTTCTGATCATGCCGAATGCAAGGAATGTGATCGTGCGGGACACAACCGAGGATTGGCTGTTCGGAGACATAGGTGCTTATCTCAATATGGAGTATAAACCGACAAAAAAGTTTCAGCTTATCCCCGGCATACGCTATGACTACTATCCTGAACTTGACTACAGAGGCTCTGTTGTCCCTGAATTCTGGCCTTATGAATCATTCAATAACAAGCGGGGTAAATCAGGGGAACCTTCTCTGCGCGTAAACGCCAGGTACGAACAGAGTAAAGAGCATGTGTTCAAGGCTGCTGCCGGAACCTACAACCAGACGCCTCAGCCCATGGGGCAGGTGATTCATGAAACCTGGGGTGAGCCGGATCTGCCTGCAACCAAGGCCGCCCAGTATGTAGCCGGCTATGAATACCATTTAAGTGATCTGGTCAGTCTCGATATGCAGACGTACTACAACCGGCAGTGGGATATTCCGAGAATGGGAGCCGGAAACGAATCAAAGAAGTACTATAGTGACGGCAAAGGTAGGATGTATGGGCTTGAGATGATGCTCCGTCACGACAAAAGCGAACGCTTTTTTGGATGGCTTGCTTACACACTGTCCAGAAGCGAACGGTGGGACAGAGATCTGGACAAGTACATCGTGTATGGCCAGGACGAGACCCATCATATTCAGCTGCTGGGGAGCTGGCATCTTGACCGCGACTGGGACCTCGGTTTCAGAGCCAGATATGTCACCGGGAAACCGACAACGCCAGTCATTGGCATAGAGGAATCCGAGGACGGCAACTATATTTATGCTCTGTACGGGGAGAGGAATTCCGCTCGCTACGATCCGTTCTTTCAGATCGACCTGAGAGCTGACAAGAAGTGGATTATGGACAAGTGGATATTTTCCACATATCTTGAATTGCAGAACGTGAGCTGGTTTTTCTACAAGAGCCCTGAGTTCACATCATACAATTATAATTACAAGCATAAGAGCGTCGGATCGATGATCCCCCTGATTTCGCTTGGATTCAAATCGGAATTCTGATCATTCGAGAGGAATAGTATGAAAAAGCAAATTGTATCGGTTTTCCTTACGGGTGCGCTGATGTGTCTGGCTGGTTGCAGCAGTTTCCCTACTGTTTATGACAGAATCGATAGCGATGAGTTCCGTCTTCTGGATTTCATGTATGAACCCGCGGAAGCTGCTCCGGGCGATACTGTCACACTCAGAGCCGTGTTTGCGGGCAAGTCGATTAAGTCGGTTGATAATATCGACTGGAGACTGTCCTGTCAGGTGATGGTGAATGAATACGGTCGAGACACCGCGTATGACTACAGACCCCTTGAAAAAGAACCGGTAAGTTATTCTTTTTCTGACAATACTCAGTCGGTGGCGTTCAAATTCAAAATTCCCGATAACGCAATCAGCAACAGTGACGCCATTCCTGATAACTGGGTCGAGCTGGTTCCAAATCACCTCAGAAATGAACTTCCCGAAGAACTCACCTCTCTGAGTAAAACAGATCTGATTAACCTAATAGAATTGTGCGCCGAGGGAAATGTTCCTTTTGATCCCGCCATCCAGGACATTCTACCCGCAATGCTTCAGTTTCTTACCGTGCGGGTCCGCATCAGAGCAAATGTTCCGGGTGAACATGCGATTGTGAGCAACTATTCCGTCCGTTACAACAGCCGTTTCGCGTCACAATACCAAGTCCCTGTGAACAGAAATCCTGTAATCGATTCCGCCGGAGTGTATAAAGTGAAGGGGAACAACCTGGTGGTGTTCGATTCCACTTTGGAGCATGAATTCATCAGGCTTTACGGTCCGGACGAGGGCGGTGAAGATACATCCACTCTCTTCATTGAAAACGGATACACCTATTTCATGGCAGCATTCACAAACAATGTGGATTCCACTCTTTCTATGGAAGCGGCAACGGGAAACGCCGGGTGGATGAAAGAGAGTCATAATACGCTATGGTACTATCATCTTGATCCTGAAGAAACAGATGGTGTCAGCCATACCAAATACATGAATATCGTCAATGACAACGCACTCATCGTGCAGCTTCTTCCTCCGCTCGACAGGAGAATAACCAGATTCACAGTCTGGCTCGAGGTGAATGACTCGGTTCTCAACGAGATGTTCCGTCCCAGAGGCTCTGCTCTCAAGGAGTATTACTGCAAATTCGAATACGCTGCGGAATATTTCGATAGTTCATCTCAGTAAATAGTAAACGTAAAATGAATCATGAACACAGAGAGTCCTCACTTGTATCGGGGCTTTGTTCGGATGACGATGAACGGAAGTGGAATGAACGGTTCATCAGCTGGCAGCAGATGCAGGGGCGCAAAACCATAGCAGCGTTACTGGGTTGCTTTCTTTTATCCCGATTTGCAAAAGCCGTAGTGCGTATGGGCGGACTTGAGGAAAATGCGAGGGCTTCGGATCTGAAAAAGGAAAGCCGCCGCAAGCTGGTCAGCCTGCTGGGAAAAGGAATTTCTTTAAAGGTGGACCGGGTGGAAGGATTCGACAAGGCCATGGTAACATCCGGCGGTGTTGAGTGCCTGGAAGTGAACCCCCGCACCATGGAAAGCCGTATATGAAAAGGACTGTTCTTCTGTGGAGAAGTGCTTGACGTGGATGGCCCCTGCGGAGGTTATAATCTTGGGTGGGCTTTTTCGAGCGGGGCAGCAGCGGGGAGCCATGCGTATCAGGATTAAAAACCTCTCCATCGCTTTTTGGCACGTTCCTCTG
>JBKHHW010000069.1:0-16225 GCA_046538945.1 Chitinispirillaceae bacterium
AACGTTGAACCTTGAACGTTGAACGTTGAACCTTGAACCTAATAACCTGGAGAATAGATGGCAGTGCTGCAGTGGAACAGATTGGTCGGTCAGGAGCGCATAAAAAATGTCCTGGGCAAGGCTTTTGAGAACGGGACGCTCGGGCACGCCTATCTTTTCTGTGGGGAGAAGGGAACGGGCAAGTTCGCCGCCGCGCTTGAGCTTGCCATGGCGCTTCTTTGCCACAACGAGGAGAAAAAGCCCTGCGGTGTCTGTCCCTCGTGCAAAAAAGTAAACAGCTATTCTCATCCCGACTTTCATGTTCTGATGCCGGTGGTGCTTGGCAAGGAGCACAAAACCAGTGATGGTAAGCTTTCGCCCGACGGGTGGAACTATGTGTCATCCCGCGCGGCCAGGAGGATCGAAAATCCTTACCGTCTGGAGGATTTTTCCGGGATACCGCAGATTCCGGTAGAGTGGATAAAGGAGGTAAACCACGCCATTGTGCGGGGGTCTGTTGAGAGCGGCCGGAATGTGGCGATTCTCGACGGGGTTGATTTCATGAACAAGGAATCGGCCAACGCCATGCTCAAGACGCTGGAGGAACCGCCTCCCGGAACGGTGATGATTCTGCTTACGAACCGTGCTCATTCGGTTCTTCAGACCATCGTTTCGCGCTGCCAGATACTGCGTTTTTCATTTCTTTCGCCTGATGTCATCCGCTCCGAACTCTGCTCCCGTTTCAATGTGGACTCTTCTGATACGCGGGTGGAGACTGCGGTTCACTGCGGATCGCTGGGGGAGGCGGTTGCGATATTCGAGAATCCGCCCGACGAGAGCTACAGAATCGCCTCCGAGTTCTGGAACCATTGCGTGAGCGGTGACTGGGAAAGTGTAGCTGCCGATATCGACCGTTGCGGCGATTCGGCGGACCAGGCGAGCGGCGAAAAGACGCTCCAATGTCTGCTGCAGTTGCTTCGTTTTGCATTTTTAGCCAAGTTTCCGGGTTCAGTAAACTATTTTAGATCTGATATGCCCTACCGGATCGAACTACCGGGTACGGTTACTCCCGGGCAGATGGAGCATCTGGTGCGTTTGTGTCAGGACGCGCTTTCCGCTCTGAAAGCCAGGGGAAACAGTCAGTTGGTACTTGTTAATTTCGCATGTTCTTTAATGGAGATATATGATGTCAAAAAACAGCAAGCTTGTTGAAGTGATGTTCAAGGGTGAGCGGAAGGCTATATACAAGGATCGCGATGATCTTGATATAATCGAGGGTGAGTATGTACTGGTGGAAGCCGAGCGGGGTCAGGATATGGGCAAGGTGTCCTGTGTGGGGCCGCTGGTGAAGCTTAAGCGCGGCAAGGGAGAGACCCGCAGTATTATCCGGAAAGCTCAGGAGAAGGACCTTGAGATACTGAAGAAAAACCAGGAGAAGGAACGCTCGGCATTCAAGGTATGTCGCGAGAGGATAAAGCATTTCAATCTGGATATGAAGCTTGTGGATGTGGAGATGCAGTTTGACGGCAGCAAGATCACCTTCTATTTTACTGCTGCACAGAGAGTGGATTTCCGCGAACTGGTTAAGGATCTTGCATCCGTATACCGCACCCGTATCGAACTGCGGCAGATCGGGGTAAGGGATGAGGCCAAGCGGATTGGGGGCTGCGGAGTTTGTGGACGTAAACAGTGCTGCAATGCTTTTCTTACGGAATTCGAGCAGATCACCACTCAGATGGCCAAAGATCAGCAGCTTGCCCTTAATCCTTCAAAGATTTCAGGCAATTGCGGAAGACTCCTGTGCTGCATGCGTTATGAAAACGAGATGTATCAGGAGCTTTTCTCGGAATTCCCTCCGCTGGGCAGTAAAATTACCGTCCAAGGGAAGAACGGAACGCTCTCCTACATAAATATTTTCGAGTTAAAGGGATTAGTCTATTTCAGCGACGGTAGCCAGCAGTGGCTTGCACCGGAGGAATTTGAGAAAGGAACGTTTGAATATGCCACTTGATCCGAGCCGGTCCGGCAAGCGGATTCTGGTTACCTGTGCATTACCCTACGCAAATGGTAATATTCACCTGGGGCATCTGCTTGAAGCAGTCCAGACTGATATTTTCGTCCGCTACAATAAGCTCAGAGGTCATGAGGTTCTTTTCGTATGCGCAGATGATACTCACGGTACACCTATCGAACTCAGTGCCCTTCGTCAGGGAATAACACCCGAAGCGCTGGTCGAGCGTGCCCGCGAGGATCATGTACGCGATTACTCGGGCTACAATATCGGGTTTGACATTTTCTACACCACCAATTCGGAAGAAAACCGTCACTACGCTGAATTGATCTATGAAAACCTGAAAAAAAACGATCTGGTGGTGGAAAGAGAGATCAATCAGTACTACTGCGAGCATGACAAGCGTTTTCTCCCCGACAGATTCATCATGGGCACCTGCCCCCGTTGCAAAACACCGAAGCAGTACGGGGATGTGTGCGAGAATTGCGGTGCGGCCTACGAGCCCACCGATCTTATCGAACCGAAGTGTTTCATCTGCTCAAATCCGCCCGTTCTGAAATCTTCCAGGCATTTTTATGTCAAACTGGATAAGTGCGAGGACTTTCTCAGGGATTTTATAAACCGCCCCGGTGTGCTTCAGGGCGACATGAGGAATTTCGTGAAGACCTGGATAGATGAGGGACTCAGGGAGTGGTGTATTTCCCGCGACGGCCCATACTTCGGATTCAGGATTCCCGGCACGGAAGATAAATACTTCTATGTATGGATGGATGCTCCGATCGGATATCTGTCATCTACTGACCGCTGGTGCAAGGATAACGGCAGAAAGGTCGGGGAGTTCTGGGGCAAAGACAGTGGTTCGGAGATAGTTCATTTCATCGGCAAGGATATTGTCTACTTTCATGCACTGTTCTGGCCTGTAATGCTTGACAACTCAGGTTTTTCCGTCCCGGACAACATCCGGGTGCACGGATTTCTCAATATCCAGGGTGAGAAGATGTCCAAGTCCCGCGGCACATTCATTCTGGCAAGGGAATACCTGGAAAAAGTGCCTCATCCGCAGGCTCCCGAGTTTTTGCGCTTCTATTACGGGTCAAAGCTCTCTTCCTCATCTGCCGATCTGGATCTTAATAAAGACGAGCTGATGGGGCGTGTCAATACTACACTTGTGAATAATATCGGCAACCTTCATCACCGTACCATGATCTTCTGCGAGCGGTATTTCGACCACATGATACCTGACGCTCCCTGGGATGAGGAGATCGCTTCGGAGGTGGAGAAAGCGGCCGGTGAGATCGCCCGGTTATATGAAAGTGGCGAGTATAAGCTGGTAGTGGACAAGATTCATTTCCTGGGAAGCCTCGGAAACAAGTACTATCAGGATTCCAAACCCTGGGAGCTGAATAAAACTGACAAGCAGGCTGCAGCCAGGGTGATGGTTACATGTGTGAATCTCATCAGGTCACTTGCCGTGTTTCTCAAACCGATCACTCCCAAACTCTGCTCAAGCATTGAAAAGCAGCTCGGAGGCGAGTTCGGGTGGGATGACCACAGGTTTTCCCTTTCCAACAAGAAGCTTGGAACTGTTGAGAAACTGGTGAAGCCGCTTGAAAACAGCGAACTCGAGGTGCTGTTTGCATCCGCCACAAAGCAGCAGGAGGAGAAAATGGAGGAGGGGCTGATCGAGATCGGAACCTTTTCCGCCGTTGACTTGCGTGTAGGAACGGTTGTTTCAGCCGAAAAGGTCAAAAAGTCAAGTAAACTGCTTTGCCTCCAGGTCGATTTCGGTACCGAAAAGCGCCAGGTTATCGCGGGAATCGCCCAGAGCTACAACCCTGAGGATCTTCCCGGGCAGCAGGTTGTGGGAGTCTGCAACCTCAAGCCTGCCACACTTTTCGGTTTGAAATCTGAAGGAATGCTTCTCGCCGCAAAGGACAAAAGCGGCTCTCTCGTACTTGTCGGTCCCAAAGCTTCTGTATCGCTCGGGGCCAAGGTATCATGAGCTTTCTTGCGGCACGTGAGAGAATCTGTCTTAGGGAAATCGATACCCGCATTGCGGATCACCTGGCAAAGGAACTCAATGTGCCGCAGGCCGTCGCTGCCATCCTGGTCGGCCGTAAACTGACTACATTCGATGAATGTAAACGCTTCTTCCGCCCCGATATTTCCCACCTTTACGATCCGTTTCTATTCAAAGATATGGAGAAGGCTGCCTGCAGGGTAAAGCAGGCCTTAGAGTCGAAGGAAAAGATCGTAGTCTATGGGGATTACGATGTGGACGGAGTGACATCGACCGCGCTTCTGATCCATGTTCTGAGACGTCTTGGTGCGGAGTGTGACTATTACTTGCCTAACAGACTTACCGAAGGTTATGGAATGTCCGAAGCGGGCATTCGTCAGATTGCCGAAAGCGGCGCCAAACTGATTATAAGCGTGGATTGCGGAATTACCGCAGTGACCGAAGCAAAGCTGGCTAGAAGTTTGGGGATGGATCTGATCATCACCGATCATCATGAGCCCAAGGACAGACTGCCTGAAGTCCTGGCCGTCATAGATCATAAAGTGCCCGATTGCTCCTATCCGGATTCTTCTCTTGCTGGAGTGGGAGTGGCGCTGAAACTATGTCAGGCGCTTGGGATAGTGACGGGCAGGGGTGAGGAGCTCTGGCGGGATCTTATCGGGCTCGCGGCTTTGGGAACGGCTGCGGATATAGTCCCTTTGACCGGTGAAAACAGGGTGATTGCCGCGCTGGGATTTGAAAACCTGCAGACAACCGGTGTCGTGGGGCTTAAGGCTCTTATTGAAGAGCAGGGGCTGACTGGAAAGAAAATTTCCACTGGAGAAGTGGTGTTTCAGATTGCACCATGCATCAATGCTGTAGGGAGGCTGGGGGACCCGCGCAGGGGAGTGGAGCTTCTGCTTACGGAAGATTCCGGAATCGCCTCCCTTTACGCCCGTGAACTTAGGGAAGCCAACCAGGAGCGCCGTGCTCTCGACAGCAATGTCGCCGAGGAGGCGCGGGAGTGGGTGGAGTGCAATTGTCATCCCGATAAGGACTATGGCTTTGTGCTCGGTAACCCCGGCTGGCATGTGGGGGTGATCGGCATAGTGGCGTCGAAGCTTGTGGAGCGGTATCACAGGCCAACGATTCTCCTCTCAATAGGCGAAGATGGTCTGGCAAAGGGGTCGGGAAGAAGCATCCCCGGACTTCATCTGCTGGATTCCCTGAATGAGTGCGGCTCTTTGCTCAATTCATTTGGAGGGCACGCCGCGGCAGCCGGGCTCAGCATTCACAAAAACAAGATTGATCTTTTCAGAGAAAAGTTCAACGAGGTTATCAAAAGCAAACTGAAGGATGATGACCTGGTTCCCCGGGTTACCGCCGATGTGGAGGTTCCCATTGCTGCACTGACACCGAAACTTCTTCGTATAATCAAACAGATGGGTCCCTTCGGTCCGGGTAATATGCGTCCCGTTCTGCTCTGCCGCGACCTCCAGCATCGCTATTCCCCAAGAGTCGTGGGGCAGAAGCACCTCAAACTCAGCCTGACAGGTCAGGGTGTGGTGTTGGATGCGATCGGGTTCAATCTCGGCGAGCGGTTCAGAGAAGTCAAGGATTCTTCCTCCATGCAGGTTGCCTTCGCACTTGAGGAGAACGAGTGGATGGGCAAGAAAACTCTTCAGATGAACATAAAAGGCATTACTGCCTGATACTCCCTTCCTGTTTTATTTTGGGCGTTTTGCCCTTTGCCTCCTATTATTTTAGACATTTATATTGATACAGCCGGCTGGCTGGATGATTTCTATTAGATACTGGCCGGTTTAGAAATGATAATCAGTAATGGGAGATATGAGCATGAAAATGTGGGATGGACGTTTTTCCAAACCTTCGGACAGACTCATGGAGGCTTTCAACAATTCCTTGTCTTACGATCAGGCTCTGATCGAGGAGGATATTGCGGGAAGTGTGGCGTGGGCCAAAGCGCTTGCACGACTCGGGGTCTACAGCGAGTCGGAGCTCGAGCAGGTAGTTGACGGCTTGAAATCGATTCTTGAGGATTACAGAGCGGGAAAGATCATTTTTCTTCCGTCTGATGAAGACATTCACATGGCTGTGGAACGTCTTCTTGTGGAGAGGGTCGGACACGCGGGCGAGAGACTTCACACCGGACGATCCCGCAACGATCAGGTGATTACCGACACCCGGCTTTACACTAAAAAGGTTCTGCATAAAATCCGTGAAGCACTCATTGAGCTTGAGAGGGCGCTTGTGGTCAGGGCGGAATCCGATTACCAGGTGATTATTCCCGGTTTCACTCATCTTCAGCAGGCGCAACCCGTGCTGCTGAGTCATTACTGGATGTCGTTCTTTTCGCTTCTGGAGCGGGAAAAGAGCCGCATCGATCATGCGTTGAAGTCTACGGATATTCTGCCCCTGGGTTCCGGAGCACTCGCCGGGAGCGGCTTTCCCGTAGACCGGGACTTGATCGCGGAGGAACTGGGGTTTTCCGTGGTGTCCGCAAACAGTATGGACATGGTCAGTTCGCGGGACTTTCTGCTCGAGACTCTGTCGGTGTTCGCTTCCATAGGAATTCATATCAGCCGCTACGCCGAGGATCTTATCATCTGGTCATCGCGTGAATTCGGATTTGTGGAGCTTGACGATGCCTGGTCGACGGGATCGAGCATGATGCCACAGAAGAAGAACCCCGACTCACTCGAGCTTATCAGAGGTAAAAGCGGACGGTTTTTAGGAAACTATATGCGCTTCGCCACCACGCTTAAAGGCGTAGGGCTTACCTATTTTAAAGATCTTCAGGAGGACAAGGAACCGCTCTTTGACAGCGTTCATCACCTGGATTTGGTGCTGAAGGTCTTCACACAGGTTCTTCTCACTCTTAACGTGCGTGAGGAAAGGATACAGCAGGATCTCGATCCGTTCCTTTTGGCTACCGACATGGCGGATTATCTGGTGCGCAAGGGTATGCCGTTTCGTCAGGCTCACAAGGTGATAGGCAAGATTGTGGGCTACTGTGTGGAGAACGACACTGCGCTTACCGGGATTCCGCTTGAAAAGCTTAAAGAGTTTTCATCCACCTTCGATGAGGATGTTACGAAACTGTACGCCTGGGATCAGGCCATCTCCTATCGTACGGTGAAGGGCGGCACCGGCTGGGAGAGTGTGAAGGCGCAGATCAAGGTGGCAAAAGAACTGCTGGGAATGCAGTGATTTAAAAAAGGAAATGAGCAATGGGTTGTGATCCAGAAAAAGCGAACTGATCTGCACGCCGGCGTTCTACGCTCAATGTAGAAAATTCTTCTGTTTATAATGTCATATCCGCTTCTGTTTTAATCTAACTCTCTGATATTGCTAATTGTAGGAAAGTATCACGATTCCTCCAGTGTTCTAGAAACTAGAGCGGATATTTAGTTTATCGGATTGATGATGCTCAAAATATGCATTATCTTACTGATACACGCTTTTTCGTACAATGGAGCACGATGATGGAAGCTGCGATTCCTTCTGTATACGACTACACTGATTACCGCATGTACCTGCGGGATGCTTACAGCTACCGCAAAGAAACGAACCGCAGCTTTTCCCAGCGCTACATCGCCATGCGGGTGGGAGCATCCTCCTCCGGCTGGTTTTCAGACATCGTGAACAGCAGAATCAATCTGACCCGGACACATCTGGTGAATCTGTGCAAGGTGTTTGATCTGTCTCAGCGGGAAAGTGACTTTTTCGAGTTGCTTGTGAACTACTGTCAGGCAGCTTCGTTTGAAGACAAAAACAAATCTTTTCAAAAGATGCTCACCATAAAGGATGTTAATAAATACCTGGTCAACAGAGAGCAGTTCGAGTATTTTAACTGCTGGTATTACACGGCCATACGGGAATTGCTCTTCACTTATAATTTTAAGGATGATTACCGCTCTCTTGCACGTATGCTCGATCCGCCAATCAAGCCCTCGGAAGCTAAAAAGGCTATCAATGTCCTCAAATCTCTCGGTCTCATCCAAGTGAACTGCCAAGGGTACTACAAACCGTTGGAAAAGACCCTGCTTAAAGATGCGGCGTTCAAGTCGGTCCATTGGGGTAACTTCATCTCATCCATGATCGAGCTGGGAAAGGAATCTGTTGAACGACACAAGGCCTCCCAGAGGGACCTTTCTGCCGTGACAATCGGACTTTCACCGGAGAAATTCGAAATAGCACGGAATGAAATCGCCGAACTGCGCAAAAGACTTCTGGCTCTTTCCGAGCAGGATGACAACCACGAAGTAGTTTACCAGTGTAACGTCCAGCTGTTCCCGGTAACAAAAAGAAGAAAGGGTTAAAAATGGGACATCCCGAAAAGCTGCTCAGGCCCTTTCTACTTCTGTTCGTGACCGCTATGCTCATTGTCCTGGTGCATTGCAGTGCTCAGATTTCCGGTACTGAGGTGACCAACGAGCGCTCGATCGTATATTTGCCCGGGGGCAAAGAGCCTGCAGCTTATGCCCAGGTATCGGTTGTGCCTACAGATCATATTCCTGAAGCTTCCGTGGAAAATGAGAAAATACTTGAGGTAATCACCGATGGTCAGGGAAGTTATTCGGTTACCGGGCTGCAGGAGGGATACTACAATATTCTGGCCAGAAAAGATCAGTATGCTTTCTTCGAGGATTCTGTTTATCTGGCTGAATCGGAAGTGGCAAGAAAAGACACATTGGATATTGCTGGTGCAATCACCGGCAGAGTCGTTCTCCAGCCCAACCACGACCCCAGGAGTGTACTGGTTCAGGTGATTGGGACTTCTGTTCTTTACGAGAGAGTGGATTCCAGAGGGTATTTCACCCTTTCCGGTCTGGCCCAAGGTGAGTACCAGGCGCTGTTTGTAACTACACTTGACAATTATACTCCCACTCCCGAAAAACTACGCATAAGGTCGGGGGTGAGTGATACCCTGACCGAACCGATAGAAATGATTTACACGGGTATCCCCGTAGTGGAGAACATTAAAGCTGTATATGATCCGGTTTCAAAACTGGTGAGAGTCTCCTGGGACAGTGTCCAGTATAGTCAGTTTGATTCTTATCTGGTTTATAGAGAAAACATGGGTGAGCAGAATCAGAATTTGGATACGATAGCCAGAATTTCCGGTACGGAATTCTGTGATTCTCTCAAGGATACTGAAATCACCGATTCACTGCATCTCAGATATCGTGTGGCGGTCAGCAGCACATCTCTCAAAAGAGGTGAAATGTATGCATTTTCGGATGTGAAATTTCTGGTTTCCGATCAACCAATCACTCTCTTTTCTTCGGAAAACAGAAGATTTGAGGTTAACAGACCCTGCACTCTCAAAATAGAGCACGATGCATCTTTTGGAGAAAATGAAAAGTACTTCTGGTCTTTTGGTGAGGACAGCGCCTTTTTCCAATCTTCGGGCCCGGAGACAACGATTGTAGTCAACGCGCCGGGAGACACCGTCATTGATGATTTTCCGGTACAAGCGAAAGTGGTGACCGCGAGTGGTTTTGAATTCACCGATTCACTAAAACTTCAGTCCAGGCTGGTATGGGAGAGGGTTTCGCGGATCTTCTCAAGTGGCATAGTCGGGTTCCGCTCTGTTGCAACGGAGAGTCAAATATTTGTTTTCTGTCAGAGCGAAAGCGCATCCGGGAACTCCAGGTGGTCGGTTTGGAGTTCCGCGGACTGCAGATCGTGGGAATGCGTAACGGATTCTCTTCCGTTTGATTTGACTTGTGATCCATTGGAGTTTGACGGCAAACTCTGGGCTCTTCAAAGAGATGAATCGAAATCTCACGCCGTTATCTGGCAATCGGAAAACGGCTCCGTTTGGAATTCTTCGGATGTACAGGAGATACCTAATGGCGATTTCAGCAGCGATTATGATGTCTGGTCGGTAATTGGTGATCGGATTGTTCTTTTGAACTATTATCCCCTCTGTCTTCAGAGGGGTACCTGCAGAAATGAAATTCCCGGTCATTGCTGGGAAAGCCAAAACGGAACTGTGTGGCAGAAAACTGATATACCTGCTTCTGTTTTCCCGGACAGACTGGATAATCCCAACAGGAATTTCGCCGCCTGTACATTCAGTGGCAAACTCGTAGTGGCCGGCGCGTGGCGGTCTCTGTATCTGACCTATCCGGTTTCCGCCGCATACTCTGTGCGGGTGTGGAATGACTTCCAATCTTATCCGGAAACGATATTATTTCCATCACCATTATATCAGAATGACATATCCTACTATAATCCCCGAATCGCGGAATACAACGGCAGACTGTACTTGTCAGCTCAGATCAATATGGAAAATTCCGTATCGCCTGATGCGAATACCTCTTATCTGTGGGTATTAAGGGAAGATAATAGCTGGTTTATGTGTTCTGACGTTTTTCCGGCAATCAGCAGTTCCGAAATGAAAGGTGACTATCACGCATTGGTTGTATTCAAAAATGATCTCTGTTCTATCAGTAATTCTGGTGTATGGAAAATTGTGAAGTAATTGAGCGAGGTACAGACTTATGTTTACAAAAGAAAGCTGGTTTTGTATTCCAAAAATCAAAAAAAGGAGAAACCATGAAAAGGCTGCCGGGGTTGGTGCTTACATTCTGTTTAGTATTGTATGCGACATTGTTTTCACAGTCTTATACATACGGTTTAGTACAGGAGATCAGTTACAATTATGATCACGAACGTAGTACATACGTGTACGATACTGTATACGTGTCAAGGCAACTATCTCAAACCAAACTCAATTCAGTATCTCTGGAAGTTGAACCGCGAGGCTCGTATTTGGATGTTACGGAAAACGCGGTTATCTCTCCTTCTCTGTCTTCGGACGGATCGTCTCAACCGCCTTTTTATATAAAAGGATCGATTTGTCTTCCTGAGGGATCATCCATTGTCTCCTTTTCTGTTTCGAGTGATACAAATCTCTACTCGGCAAAGGTCCTTCCTGAATTCCCCCGCGACTACGAGGTGGATACCACATTGGGTGATGATCTGGCCAGTCTGAAACGGTTGAACAATCATGGAAACCGTTATCAGTTACGGTTGAATTCAGTAGAGCCCGGAAGAGAATATAAAATACAGTTGAGATATCTGGTGCCAAACAGAGGTAAAGCAGCACCGTCATATTCTCTGAGCATACTGAACCACAGTTTTGACAATCCCGGATTTTTCGAACTGAAATATTCCGCAGCTTCGAAAACTGTTCCCTATAAACTGGAAATCGCGGAGAAGTCTTATCCTTTCACTGATGGTATGGCTATTCAGGTACCTTATCAGCAGTATTTTGAAATTAAATCGACCGATTCAGCCGATTCAAAGATGCACACAACGATATTTGAGGACGGGCCATGGGCAGGCAAATATTTGATCTTCAATACATCAGTTCCGGATACAGTGATTGCTTCAATGAGCAAGTCCATAGAGACGGTGTTTTTATGGAGGTGGAACAGACCCAGCTCTTTTGTCATAAAAGACAGACACTCTGACTACAGCTTCATAACCGGTTACGGAAGACAGGCCGTCTCACAAGCCTCATCCATAAGGGAGATGGTACAGTATCTTACGCAGACTGGAAACAAAACCGGCATGGTACACAGCATACAGTACAAGGAACCGGAGGTGTTCCCCCTCTGTGACAACAAGGGATCCGCTTTCGCCAAACTTGACGGGTATCTGAGTCAGTTCACAGAAGATTATTTCCAGAACAGCGGATATTTCGAATACGATACAAGACCCGATGACCCGATTCCCACCGGGCCGGTCGATTCGTCGAAAGCCGAGTTCAAGAGAAGCCTAAAGCTGGTTCACGGCCTCTATTCAAATGGCAATGGGATTCTAAAACACCTGGTTATCGTGTGCGCCGGACCTGTCCAGATATCCCGTGATATGATTACGATCGAAGAGATCGATACTCTGGTCGGTGACTTGACGGTTGATTGCGAGAATGCGGTATGGAGGGATGTGAGTTTCAATCTGGTGAAAACCATTTCTCTGGAATCTGATCTTGTCCGGATGGGTAATTTCAGCTTTCCTGAATTCAGACCCAGCTCCATGATTCTTCAGGTGGGAAGCGAAACCAAGGATTATTCATTCCCCATAGCACCTGATCAGGCCTCCTTTTCTATAGTCGCCAAATCGGAAGGCGCCTGGAATCCGGAGATGACGTGGATGGGTTTCAACAGTTCGGGCGATCCGGTAGGAACAGTAAAAACAGATGCTTCTCATTTCGGGGTGGAGGGCGATACCGGCCTGGTCAAAATCTGGGCCTCCAGCGCAGATCGACTGAGCGAAACGGAGGAAACTGAAATAGGCCTGAAATACGGGGTGATCTCAGAATCATCCAGTTTGCGGATTTTCTCAAGCTTCAAAGGATATGATTCCACCACTTCAGCCTATGCATCAGCCTCTCCGGTATACTGGGAGAAGACAACCGGAAGTTCTGCTTCCGACCTATCCTCCAAAGCTCGCATCACTAAATTCAAATGCACTTTTCTCAATGGACTGCTCAGAATTTCGCTCCCTGGTGATGAGAAGGTTCAGAGAATCAGGATCTTTTCTCTTGCTGGAAGACTTCTTGCGGATTTCGATCCGGCCGACTACAGAACAGTGGAGGGATATGTGATACCCAGAAGCTGTCTGAAGGGTATCGCGGGCAACGGCATGGTGGTAGTGAGGGTAGTGGGCGAGAAATGGGTCAGAAGTCAGAATGTGGTGCTGGGTAGGTGATTTTGAGATAAACCCGAGAGGTAGATCACTACTTCCGAACTCGATTACCAATCCGTGCCTACAAAAAAGAGGATGCGTTCCATGCGAACGCATCCTCTTTTAAACTGAATATCCGCAGCTGTCTCAGCTCTGGAAATCGTGATCGATAATCTCCATGCCTCTTCTGCAGATCTCCTTTGCGTAGTCGGTCCATATGCCCTGACCCCAGTAGCGGTAGCAGCTGGTCTGGGATACCAGCAGGTAGTAGAGTGCATTTCTGAAGCGGTGTTCATCCTTTGATACTCCCGACTTGAGCACCTTTTCATTGAATTTGGCACTGAGCTGGTCGATGGGGTCGAGAACGTCCTGATATCCTTTCACCCATGAGATGTCATTGGTCCAGCTGCCGCCATCCATGTGGAAACTGCCGTCCTCTTTTTTCAGCTCCTCGACCACTTTGGACAGCTTGTCGGGGCCGTCACCGGGCTGCATACGGTCCCAGATCCGCTTCTGGAGTATCGGCTGCAGTGCAGGGAAATCATTCTCCTTTATTCCCATCGCTTCAAGATGCTCCAGATATTCCGTCACGTTCATGAGCGGTGTGTCCGATCCGCTTGCCTGCCGAACGACTTCCATATATTTGCCGGGAAACTCGTTCATCATCACTCCGCCGTTTTCCCCATCCGCTATCTGGGTCACCAGAGGAGGAATCGATTTTCCGTCCAAATCCCAACGGGATAGGGAAGTGGCTTCATAATAGGGCTGCATCTGGGCTACCAGCTTGGTGTCGCTTCCCTGTGTTTTGACTATGGCGATGATACTCGCTTCCTCGCCTTTTGAGCTTCTGCACACCAGCCGGTGAGGGATATGTTTTCTCTCGGGGCCATGCCCGTTTTCTGGATTTTCAACCGTGTGCTCCTGCACCAGAACCCAGGTGAAACCGCACTCCCTGAGAGTTTTCACGAATTCGTAAGCTGTGTCGGGATGATTCGGGAGCGCCATCTCCGAGGGAGAAAATCCGCGTACCCGTCTGAGTGCATCCATACCGAAAATGGAGGCGAAGTAGCTCTGCCACGCTTTTACATGAAGCTTGTAGTCCTGAACGGGTGTGGAGGGAGCAACCGCATGTGCCCAGGGACATCCAAGCCAGTCGATAGTGTGAGACATACCGGGGTCATTGGTGACTCTTACCAGATAATCAAACACATCATTGAGCCCCATTTTCCTCAATCCGTAGAAGAGCGCCCCTGAGTATTCAAGCATCACCCTGGGCTCTTTTCCCTCGCTTATGAGCTGGGGGATGAATTCACCCATGCGCTTGTAGCACCAGTGGAACACAGGTGCATTGTGATTATCACCTATGCCCTGGTTTTCCATCATGTACTGAAGGTTGCTTATCAGATCCGCGGAGTGCAGATCGGCGCCACCAGCAGGGATGAGCGGCTGGTGCATATGCAGTGCAACTGCCGCTGCGCTCTTGATTCGGTCAAAGGGGATTTTACTATTCTGTATCATCACCGGCTTGCCGGCACCATCCTTGACCGCTTTCTCCACCTGATCGAACGAGGTGATGTTGGGAAGTCCTCCGATAGTTTCTGGCATATTCTGAGAAGTCATCAGTACTCCTTTCGGCCTTAGCCCCTACTTGTGTCGGATATATTCATAGATGTTTGAATAATGCATTCCGGGATCGTTCCAGGAGTAGTCGCTTTTCATGCCGTTGATCATGAGTTGACGGAAATCCTGGGGGTAATCGTAAAATAGCCCGATAGCTCTGTTTAAAGCAGATTCTATGCCGAAGTTGTCGTAACTATCGAATGTGAAGCCATTGCGCCTTGAAAGATCCTCGTGTGAATGATCCTTGTCGAACACCGTATCCGTAAGCCCCCCTACCGAACGCACCACCGGAACCGTACCGTAGCGAAGGGCAATGATCTGAGTGAGGCCGCAGGGTTCGAAGGCGCTGGGTACGATCATCATATCGGAACCGGCGTAGATAAGATGAGACAGCTCCTCGTTGAAGCCCAGCTCTATGTGGCAGTCCACACTCTGCCCCAGCTCGTCGCGCAATCGGGCAAACTGGCTGAAGATGGCGTGGTTGGAGCAGGAACCCAGCAGTACGAACTGCGCACCTCTGCCCAGAGCATGGTGGGCGGCATGGTAGATGAGGTTGAGACCTTTCTGATCATCGAGCCTTCCCACATAGGAAACGATCGGCTTTTCACTCTTGTACAACCAGAGCCGGTCGCGCAGCGCATCTTTATTGTGGTACTTGTTTTCTATGGTATCGGCGCAATAGTGGGAGGGGATGAACCGGTCGAGTTCGGGGTTCCAGGTATTGTAGTCCACTCCGTTGAGGACTCCTCCGAATTTGCCCTGGTGTACGTGAAGAGTATGCCCCAGTCCATGGCTCTGTTCTGAAAACCGGGCCTCCCAGGCGTGATTGGGTGAGACGGTGGTAATGAAATTGGAATAGACGATTCCGCCTTTCATGCAGTTGAGCACTGAATGATTGTTGTCGTCTCTGAGTTGCTCCGCCCTGTAGTAGTGCTCCGGTCTGCCCAGCCCGGTCGCGGCCAGGATGTCAGAGCCGAATATTCCCTGATGCTTGAAATTGTGAATGGTGTAGCACACTCTCTGGGACCACAGACCGTTATGCTGGTAGACTTCCGCAAGCATCACAGGCAAAAGTCCGGTCTGCCAGTCATGACAGTGGATCACCTCGGGCCGCTTTCCGCTCTTGAGCATGAATTCCAGCGCGGCTTTGCAGAAAAAAGCATACCGCATCACGTCATCATGGCAGCCGTAGAAGGTATTGCGGTTGAAAAACTTGTCATCCGAATGTGGTTCGATGAAGTAGCACTTGCGGTCATGGACCAGTCCGAACCATACCGTGCAGTGAACCGCCCCGCCGTGCCAGGGGACCCAGAGATCTTCGTAGCAGGGGGTAAATCCCCAGATCTGATCGTGGCGCATACAGTCGTATTTGGGCAGGATGATTTCCACTTCGTTTCCCCGGATGGCAAGTTCCCAGGACAGGCCGAACACCACATCGGCCAGACCTCCCACTTTGGCAACCGGTGCGCATTCAGAAGCTACTTGGATGATATACATACGGACCTCCGTGACATAAGCGAAAAGAAAGGATATGCTTCGAGCCGGTGTGCTGATCCGGTCTGGCAGGAGTGAAAGGGGGTGTGTGCCTCATAGAATGCAGTGTGTGTGTAGTGGAAAAGTGGTTTCGGTGCTGATGGATTTTGGTGTATACATATGGATAAAATAGTACGTGCGGTAGGGAGAGGTTGAGGATTGCGGGATTTTTTTGCTCAGGAGGTGGGGTAGTGGTCTCTTTTTCAGCATTTTCGGGATTGAAGATTCGTTATTTGCAACTAGGAACATAGGACAGAAAGAAAGATGAGATTCTGGGCGCATCCCTCGGCGGACCTCGGGACCGGTTCTCCTTCGGGCTCGCTCTGCTCGGCCAAAAATGCTAGTTGGCCTTCTTCGCT
>JBKHHW010000230.1:0-4326 GCA_046538945.1 Chitinispirillaceae bacterium
TTCCGTTGTAATGAAAGGGGAATGTGATGGTATTTGCTGATGTGAAAATCCCTTCGGATTCTGTTTGCTCATTTCTCAATAAAAATGAGATCGCGCCCATAATGGTAAAAGCTGATAAAGCGAATATACTCGAGCATATCATTTCCGGTTTCGCTCACGACGTTAATAACCCCATGAGTCTGATAATGCTCAGTGCCGACATTCTGTTTGAGAACAGCGCTAGTCAAGGAAATGGTGCGGATCATCAGGTTAGACACCTCGCTTCTTCAATTAATGAAAGTGCTGACAAGATCAATAAATTAGTGTCACTGCTGAAGTGTTTCAATAAGCCGGATGACCATGGTAATATTCTGGACCTGAACGAATATGTGAAAAAGGCTCTGGCTTTGACTGATTACAATCTGAAATCTTCAGTGGATCAGGTTGAATCACACTTTGCAGAACAGCATCTGTACCTGAAAGGTAGCGGGTATGATCTTTATCATCTGGTTACTTCGGTAATTCTTAACACCAGCTTGGCATTGGAGCAAAAAAATGGACTGTTCAGAGTAGTTACCGAAGATAAAGAGGGGAAATTCAGACTGAGTGTGCAGAACCAAATTATCGGCAGCGAAGAAGAGTGCGGTCTGCAGGAGAAAAAGGAAGTTTTTTTCGAGGATAGCAGTTGGTGGACGGCCCAGTACTTGGCCCATTCCTTGAATGCACAAATCAGTTTCAGACTGGCAGAAGGTATGCAGGCAATTACAGATCTATATTTCAATCCGTTTAGTTTATCTGATTCAAAGAAGCACTAAAATGAAACGAGCATTGTTTCCCTCCAAACCTATTCTCCTGGTTGATGATGAAGAGGTTTTTCTCCGCATGTCCGGACTTGCCCTGGCCGCGGAAGGGATAAACAATGTTGTCATGTGCGAGGACAGCCGCAAAGCACTCAAGCATCTCAACGAACAGCAGTTCAGCATCGTGGCACTCGATATCAATATGCCTTTCATTTCGGGAATAGAGCTTCTGCGCATTATCGCCAAGGAGTATCCCGAAGTTGGAGTGGTGATGATCTCCGGTGTGGAAGACATAAAGACCGCTGTTGAATGCATCAGGACAGGTGCATTCGACTATGTGGTCAAGCCGGTCCGCAGAGAGGAACTGGCACTTATCTTCAGACAGTATCTGGAATTCCAGGAATACAGGAATGAAGCCAGCGAACTGAAGAATATTATATTCAACAGCGATATAAAAAACCCGGACTGCTTTTCTGAGATAGTCACCTGTTCAGAAAAAATGATGAGTGTTTTTCGCTATACAGAAGCCGTGTCGACAACCCGTCTTCCTGTCCTGATAACGGGGGAGACCGGAACTGGCAAGGAACTCATGGCCAGAGCCGTGCACAGACTCAGCGGAAGAAAAGGGGAACTGGTGACTGTCAATGTTGCCGGGGTGGATGACAACATGTTTTCCGATACCCTTTTCGGACACAGAAAGGGTGCATTCAGCGGAGCCAATTCCGATAGGAGCGGTCTTATAGAAGAAGCATCGGAAGGCACGCTGTTTCTGGATGAAATCGGAGACCTCTCTCCTGAATCACAGGTAAAGCTTCTCAGGCTTCTGCAGGACGGCTCCTATTATCCTCTCGGTTCTGATGTGGCAAAACGTAGTACTGCAAGAGTCGTTGCGGCGACAAACCGCAGTCTGCAGCAGCTCAAGAAGGACGGATCTTTCAGAAAAGACCTGTTCTACAGACTTGAGCCTCACAGCGTTTCTCTTCCGCCCCTTCGAATGCGCAAGGAGGATCTGCCTTTTCTGGTGGATGACTTCATTGCACAGTCTGCGGCTGAACTGGAGAAAAAGCCTCCTACCTATCCACCTGAACTGATTCCACTGCTTGAAAGCTACAGCTTTCCCGGAAACGTAAGAGAACTGCAGGGAATGATTTACGATGCGGTAAGTCGACACAGGGGAGGCGTTCTTTCACTCAACAGTTTTAAAACCAAAATCGGTGACAGAGCGCTCGAACTGGAACAGAAATCCCCCGCTCTCGTTTCTGAATCCAAACTTTTCTTTCCTGAAGTGCTCCCCACTCTCGAGCAGGTTGAAATGGCTCTTTTCAAAGAAGCTCTGAAAAGGGCGAAAGGAAATAAAACTCTGGCAGCCCAGATGCTCGGTCTCACCCGCCAGACTCTTAACAACTGGTTCAAACGTCATGGAGAAGATGTCGCTTGATGTTTGACTTTAGATGTGTGATCTAAGATTGTAGAGTAATGATCTCATAATTGGTAGGAAGTTGCTCTTTGGCGGGAAAGTCGAAGTGTTCTCATGTTTTAAGATCTCCTTTCAACAAATACTCAGGGATAAAACTCTCCCCACCACCTGAATGCATACAGCTTAAGCTAAGCATAGCCTTCGTTTTCTTTACCCTGGAGGGGTTATCCCTTTATAGCCCGGCATTTCATTTTCAATGCCGGGTCATGTTCGGAAAAGATTGTCTTCTATCCTCCCTCAAACAGCCCTGTAAAAAAAATGTACACGTCTATTTTTTTGTCACAAAACCTTACGTTTTTTATATCATGAACTTAGGAGTTTTGTTTTCACTTGAGTGGAAAAAAGTTTTCCACCCCTTTTACTTTTCCCCGATTGTGAAATGTAAAACAAGGATAACTCGTGCCGAATTCATCCTGCTCCGCAAATATGCTATTTCGGCTTGGTTTGGGTCATTTCCGTTTTCTCCCGAATGCAAAAAAAATAGTCTGGCATTCTTCTAAAAAAATTGGCAAACCAATTGCATTGTATCTTTCTCTCTTTGCGGAGCAGGTGTCCGGTTGTCCGCGGAGATGAAATGATAAAACGTCTTCTATTGAGGTAAAGTGATTTTATGAATGCTCAGCACTGGATGAATAAAGCAATGTCTCATCTGCCTTTGGTGGATGATCAGGATCTGTCGGTTCTTGCATCCGTCATAAGTGATCTTGAACGGGCCTGCACCAGCCCCGAGGCATCACCTGCGCTGGTCAATCAGCTGAAAAAGACATGCGATCTTGCCGAAAACATGATTCTGGGTGAGGTGGATTTTGATAAGGGAATAGAGCGTCTTTTTCAGAGTGTGACAAAGATGCTTGAGGCATCTGAAAATGGGTCCGCGGAAGAATCAGCTGTTGAAGAAGAGCAGGAATCAGGTGAGGAGCTTAGAGATCTGCGGAAAAGGTTCGCCAGTTCTCAAAAAACGACGGTTGATGACTTTGAGGCTGTAATATTGAAGCTGGAAAAAGGCGACCCGGCTTATTATCAGACAATCAAACGAATGCTTCATACCTGGAAAGGGGAATTCGGGGTTATCGAATGCCCTCAGATGTCTTCTCTCATTCACTCAATCGAAGAGGAAATGGGCCTTTCAGATATCGGTACCGATACACTTTTGCGTTTCAAGGATTTTCTTTATGAGCAGCTGGAGGTGCTTTCTCAGGGAGACGAGGTGCTGGTTTCGGAAGAAATCAAGCGTACTATTCTGTCTGCAGGAGCTGAGATGGAAGATTGTCATGAAGAGGTTCAGGAATCAGAAGAAATGCCTGCTTGTGAAAGCAAATACATCGAGGCGGACCCCTCACTTCTCAAAGATTTTGTGATCGAGTCCAGAGATCATATTCAGCAGGCAGAAACAATACTGCTTGAACTAGAGACCGATCCCTGCAACTCAGATCACCTCAACTGCGTTTTCAGGGCTTGTCATACCATAAAGGGGGTGGCCGGCTTTATAGGACTCAATGATATCGCCGAGCTGGCTCACTGCGTGGAGAACCTGATGGATCAGGCGAGAAAAGGTGAAATTGTATTATCTGCCACGCATATCGACAGCATTCTTGAGGCTATGGATTGCCTCAAGGAGTGTGTTACGGCGGTCGAGGAATGTGTCGGCGGATCCGGTTTTGTCCTGCCGAAGAGTTATCCTGAAACAATGAAGCAACTTTGCGCATCGTCAGCTGATCATACTGTTTCAGGAAAAACTGAAAAGAAGAAAGTCGGGCAGATTCTGGTGAATCAGGGTTCTGCATCAAAGGAAGATATCGATTCAGCTCTCAAGAGACAAGCTCAGGGTGACAGTCGCAAGATCGGAGAAATTCTGGTGCAGGAGCACAAAATTCCGGCACGCGAAGTGGGTGGAGCACTGGCCGCTCAGTCGGGAGCCAGGAATTCTCATATTGATGATACTATTCGGGTGCCGGTGGACAGGCTGGATCTGCTGATTGATGCTATTGGGGAAGCGGTTATCGCCCAGTCGATGATAACAGCTGACCCAACAGTTCAGGCAGCCAATGATCAGATGCTCAACACCAAGCT
>JBKHHW010000231.1:0-4322 GCA_046538945.1 Chitinispirillaceae bacterium
AACCTCTTCTACAAGTTTGTCATTTTGATAAAAGTAGAATGTTTTGTCGCTCGGTACAAGCTCATCAGAGTTTCCACTGCTCCAGTAGCTGTGCATCTCTTCTTTTCTTCCCTGATTGTCATAAAAGTACTCCTCCCTGGAACGGGTTACCCATACTGAAGCGGCCGAATCCCATTCCTGCTCAATCTGAATGACCAGGTTACCTTCACTGTCATAATCGTATTCTTCCCTTCTGTCGTTAACCCACTGCTCATCCCAACTATAGTAAGTCTTCTGAGACGGCAATCCGTTCTGGTTTTTAACTGTGATGGTGCGCTCACTGTTTTCCCACTCAGTTTCCACGAAGCGGCGAATTTGGACAGTGGATGTGTCGACAGAAGGATGTTCATAAATCACTTCTTTGGAGGTTGAACTCCAGATTCCAGTGAACTCATCCAGCTCGATATGGACCTTTTCGATAAAGTCGAATCCGTAATCGCTTCTGTAATACCACAATGTACTGCTCTGGGGTTCCGTGTAGGCGGGAAGCAGGGTGGAAAACATTTCTCTGTGCTGTTCGTCATAACCCGTTACTGTCTTGAATTCGTTATACCAGGCGCTATCATAGATCCATGTGTCCTCGTAACGGGTAATCTCCAGCGCTGTATCCTGAGCTGTGTGAGCGAAAACGGTGAGAAACGAAGCAAGAACCAGGATTGAAGAATGGCGGTTCATGATAGACTCCTTTCAAAAAAAACATAAGGATGAAGGCACGTGGTGATCACTTCAAGCCTCAAAGCTCATGCCATTGATTCTCCTTAACTGTTAGTAGAAGAAGTCTCATACTGCAGCAGAGTAGCAAGAATGATGGGCACCTTATGTTTTTATAGGAGCTGGATGTGGAAAAGATTGGGAGAAACGCCGGAATGGGTGAACGGGACGAGGGTTCCCGAAAATCTGATTTCTACGACCGATCAGGAGGAATCACATGAGTCGTCAATGAATTTGCGGATAAGAACGTCTTTTATCATAATGCTTCGGATTTTGTCATCGTGAGAAATTTTTTCAATCTGCTTTGGCTGCACCAAATCTTTAAACTGCTCCGAAAGCCGGTTTTCCAGAATTTCACGATTCCTGCACACGATGCATTTCCCACCCGATTTCCTGAAATCCGCAAGCATCCGGCAAAGATCGTATTCAGAATCGCATCCCTTGTCAAGTTTAAAGCCGGAGCCGACAAAGTAGATCGTGACCTCACGACTTTCCAATAAATGGAACGTTGCGCAACGAATGGCAGGAAAGCAGGTATTACGATCATCAGTGCAGATTACAATACCTACTTTCATGGTAAACTCATTTCACCTACAGCTCTCACAAGTTATAATCACCCGCGGCTTCTGGCTGGTAGGCGATTTTCACCACTTTCCACTTCGCAATACCGGCAGGCACCTTCCATTCGATAATATCCCCCACTCTGTATCCCAGAAGAGCCGTGCCCATGGGTGCCAAAATGGAAACATATCCCTTATCTACATCGGCCTGATCAGGAAACACAAGCCGGTACACCATCTCCTCCTCAGTATCCATGTCCTTCAGGCTGACTTCAGAATTCATGGTAATGACATCGCGAGGAACCTCCTGAGGTTTCACTACTTCAGCCCTGTCCAGTTCGCCCTCTAAGGATTTCAGCGGTTTGTCATTTCCCATCGATTCTTTCGCTGACTGCACCAGCGCTCTCAATCGTTCCAGATCGTTTTCAGTAATATAGATGCGGTTGCTGGCCATGGCCACAAGCCTCCTTCGGGATTCAGTAAACGGTTAATTTTTCTCTTCAAGCCGCGGGCCTTTAAGCCCCTCTCCCCCCCGCAATAAAGCCAGTGGACAGGGTAAAACGGCAACAAGCGACCAGGGTCGGGTAAACTGTTGTAAGCAATCCGGACGATCTCTCCTCACGGAACGCTTTCTATATTTCGCGGCTTTCAACCAAATATTTTCCCGGTTTTACTCATTCGAACAGTTTTTCACCCCACCCCCCCTCCCAATATACCTCCACAAACTGAATGCAGGAAATAGAAAACTGCACGCTGGAAGGGCCTTTTTTGCCTCTGGAAGGGCATAATCGGATGCTGGAAGTGGTAAATAGGGTGCTGTAAGTACCCCGCCCCCCCTACCTGGAACCGTTTGCTCCCGACCGCCCACCCGGTTTGTAACGCTTATTCATCATTATAAAGATTACCCATTTCTGCCGTGGTTCTTATTTCAAGAGATCACGAGGAGAGTCATGGGCATCAGACCAGATTGAGGATAGATCACTGCCTCAAAATCACACCGCAGAAAGTGGCAGGGTCTCATTCACGACAGAATAAACCTGCTCATACGGGTATGCCTCAAGCATTCCAAAACCGCTCATCTTCCCGGCTTTTACTCTCGTAAAAAGCGGCGTAGAAATACCACACAGAAACTTCGCCAACAAAAGAGGTGTCGCTTTGTCTCCCGCTGCTTCTGCGATCTCCCTGGTTATGCTTTGTATATCATATGACTCAGGCGGGCTGAGCCGGGCGGCGGCTTCCATTTTCACCGGGCCATCGGTGCAGACCGAACAGTGGCCACACCCCTGCTCCGACATGGTTTCACCGAAATAGCGTGCGAGTGCAAAGGAGAGGCATTCCCTGTTTTCAAAGAAACTGACCATCTCCGTAATTCTGTTTAGCTGGTACCGCTCGTTTTCCAGAAACATGCGGTGAAGTTTTTCCGCCAGCGCCTCCGTATCGACTTGTGGCCTCATCACCCGGTATACGTCAACGGCCTGTTTTGCAGCCAGCTCAATAAGCGAGCTACCATCAAGGTACTCCAGAGCCGCGATCGCCCGTTTACGGTCAAAGCCGGTATCCTCCACAAAACGCACCAGGTCGATATCTATCCAGGTTCTTTTGGGTTGAGAGTAGCTGAGAAGCTTTTTGAGAAAGGCAGCCTTTTCGCCGGTGAAACGGGACAGTATCTGTGCACCCGTCAAATCGGTCCTGAACCGGTATTGGGCAAAGTAGCTGTACATGGGTGCAACGACACCTTCGATTTCCAGATACACCAGTGCAGTCTTGAGCGGCAGTTGACGGATATTTGTGGCATTGGACAGAGAGAGCAGCTGCGTTTCCCAGACCGGTCCCGCCTGCAGTATCTCATCAAGCAGAATGCGTAATGACTGCTTTTCGGGTGTGTCGCCATACACGAAATTCCGCAGAGTTACCGTGCAGCTCCGGTTGGCGAAAAGCACACACCTCGATTCTTTCCCATCGCGACCAGCCCTGCCGATCTCCTGGCTGTAGCCCTCAATCGACTTGGGCAGGTCAAAGTGGATAACAGTGCGGATATCGCTTTTGTCTATTCCCATTCCAAACGCGATTGTCGCAACCACACAGTTTATAGCCCCTGCCATAAAACTATTCTGCACCTGCGCACGCTGCTCGTTTCCCATCCCCGCATGATAGGCGGATGCCGGAATGCCCGCGGCTGTCAGCCCGGCAGCCACTCGCTCCGCACTTTTCTGGAGCGTCACATATACGATTGCCGGAAGAGGGCAGCTTTTATCCCGGAACATCCGGACGAGATGATCGAGCTTCTCAGGTTCCTTTACAGGATGTACTCTGATTTTCAGATTTTTGCGATGAAATCCGGTTCGGACACAGTTATCAGCCGGGATCTCGAACTTTCTGCAGATATCATCGGCCACCGTCTGCGTTGCGGTGGCGGTCAGAAGAAGTGACTGTTGAATCGAGAACTCCTTCTTGTATAGGGGAAGTTTCAGATATTCCGGTCTGAAATTGTGTCCCCATTCAGAGATGCAGTGTGCCTCATCGACAACCATGAGAGAGATCTTCATCCTGCTGAGATGATTGCGGAAACGCTCGTTTCGAAACCGCTCCACCGAGATCATAAGCACCTTCAGCGTCCCCTGCTCCGCGCGGGTCAGCACATCATGATACTGCTCGCGGCTGAGAGTGGAATCAAGCGATGCGGCGGCGATACCGTGCGAGCGCAGAAACTCCAGCTGATCGTGCATCAAAGACAGCAGCGGAGACACCACCAGAGTTATCCCGGGGAGAAGCACCGCGGGCAGCTGATAGCACAGAGATTTGCCCGCACCGGTAGGAAAAATCGCCGCGACGGAATCCCCGGAAAGGATCTTTTGTATGACCTGCCGCTGTCCCTGTTTGAATTCGGAGAATCCGAAGGTGTCTTTGAGATGTCGTTGAAGATCCTGTGTACTGATGTTATCCATTGGTATTCCCTGGATTAAGGTGAATCAGACCTCAGAGCCGTAATTGAAAAAATAGGTTCTGTCACGC
>JBKHHW010000232.1:0-4311 GCA_046538945.1 Chitinispirillaceae bacterium
GAGCGGCGGAGGTGAAGCGGAAATGTTCGATTTCGATGTGAATGACTGCAACGCCACACTAAGCGGAGGAAGCAGCGCTCGAATAAGCGCATCGGGAGTGATTAGCGGAGAGTTGAGTGGTGGTTCCGATCTCGACTACTGCGGAAATGCTGCTGTGGGATCGGTACAGAAAAGCGGTGGGTCGACAGTGGAAAGGCGCTGTCCTTAAAACATTCCAGCTCAGCTGTTTCTGGGGTTGTTGAGCCTTTTGTTCAGGGCTGAGCGGGTGATTCCCAGAATGTTTGCAGCTATGGACTGGTTGTTTTTCGCGCGCCTGAGCGCTTCCTCGACCAGCGCTTTCTCGATTTCTTTCAGAGATGGAAGCTGATCGGTGAAAATCACCTTGCCCGTCGGGATATGGTCAGGAGTACAAGCGGGAGTTATGGTTATTTGACTTCTGGTTCTAGCGATATGTTCCTTGAAACATTCCATTGAGAGGACTTTGCCGCTGTGACGGCTCACCGCATCGAAGACCATACCTCTGAGTTCGCGCACATTGCCCGGAAACGAGTGGGTCGCCAGCAGATTGTGCAGCTGAGGCGGAAGAGCTGGTGGTTTTTTGTCAAGATCTCGTGATGCGCTCTGGATGAAATGATTGAGCAGCGGTTCGATATCCTCCTTGCGGTTTCTCAGAGGGGGTAGCTTTATATGATGACTTTGCAGTCTGAAGAAGAGGTCTTTGCGGAAGCCTGAATTTCCGCTGAATGGGTCCACTTCGGCGTTGGTAGCCACAACTATTCTGGCATCGGAGGTGAGCAGCTTGTCTGATCCGACCTGGTAATACGTTCTGTCTTCAAGCAGCCTGAGCAGCTTCACCTGCGATTCCATGCGCAGTTCACCGATCTCATCCAGAAAGAGTGTTCCGCCTTCCGCTTTGGCAATAAGACCCGACCGGTGCCGCTCCGCTCCTGTATAGGCACCTTTTTCGTGTCCGAAAAGGGCATCGCAGAAAAGATTGTCATCCAGACCCGCCACATTCACCGCAACGAATTCTCCCTTCCGTCCGCTCGCATTGTGCAGCGCTCGTGCTATCAGCTCCTTACCGCTGCCTGTTTCTCCGGTCACGAGCACCGGCAGGGGAGTGGGGGCAATTGCCTCGATGTAACGGAATATCGACTGCATGGATCGGCTTTTTGTCACAATGTGTTCAAAAGAGGTAGGGCTTTTCAGTTCCTGCGAAAAGAAACTTTCCCTTAGACGGCTGTTTTCCGAAAGAAGGCTTCCGTGTTCGAGCGCTTTCTGGACAGTTGTAACCAGTCGCGCTTTGTCCACAGGTTTCACTATGTAGTCGAACGCTCCGCTTTTCATGAAATCAACCGCTGAATCAATATCGTTCACTGCAGTGACAATTACTACCGGAAGATGAGGGTGTTTTTCCTTGATTTTGATTATGAGTTCGTTTCCGGACATATTGGGCATCATCACATCGAGCAGAATCAGTTCATGCTCCTCGGTTTGCAGTCTTTCCATAACGCAGCGGCTGTCCTGGCAGGTGGAAATGTTACCGAAGCCAGAAGACCGCAGAACAAATGACGCGCTTTTGAGGAAATGTTCCTCATCATCAACCAGCAGAATGCTCTTGAGGTTCTTGCTCATGGTCTACTCCTGATCCTGGGGGAAAAGCATTGTCACGTGTGTTCCTCTTCCGGGTACGGACTGAATAGTCAGTTCGCCGTGATGATTCTTGACGATGCTGTATGAGATGGAAAGCCCCAGACCTGTTCCTCCACTGTCTCGTTTTGTGGTGAAGAACGGATCCATTATGTATTTGATGTTCTCCTGAGCGATTCCGCTTCCCTCATCGGAAACCGAAAGGCCCAGTTGTGATGATTCCGGTTGGTAGAAGGTGGAAACCGTAATTTTCTGATTTTGGCACGTGAGTGCCTGACATGCATTCGTTATGAGATTTATTATCACCTGTTCTATTTGCTGTACGTTGCCTCTGAAGACTGGCAGGTCTTTGCAGAGTTCAAGGTTGAAGTGGTGAGTGCTTTTTCTGATCAGGTTGTTCATTATCAGTACCGCTGAATCGAGGACTGTATTGAGATTGACAATCTGATCCATATTACCGGGATCCTGCCGGGCGAAATCCTTGAGACTGTTGACAATCCTTTTGATCCGGTCCGCTCCCACCCGAATTCCTTTAATCAGGTTGTCGGTTTCCTCTCTAATCTCGGTATACGTTAGCCCGGCTAATCTGAAATCACCATCCGATTGAGCTTTGAGATCCAGAAGAGGGACGACATCCTGCCATATATCATGGATGCATTCACTGTTGAGAAGAATGAAGTTGTTGGGATTGTTGATTTCGTGCGCCACTCCAGAAACCAGTATTCCAAGAGAGGCCATCTTGTCGGCCTGGATGAGCTGCATCTGATGTTTTTTCGCCAAAGCTTCCGCCCTGCGCGCTTCTGTGACATCAGTGCCGGTGATAAGAATTCCGCTGAGGGCACCATTTTCATAAAGAAGGGTCTGGGTCCCTGAAAAGACGATATGGTGAGTCGAGCCGTCCTTGGCGATTATGCGATTGTCTCTTGCAGGTATGAATCTATCTCTGGCACGGGCTTTGAGCACATCTGCCACATGTTCCCGTTCCTCCGGGACAATGAAGTCCAGAGTCGGACGGCCGATCAGGTCCGTTTTTTCGTAACCCAATTCCTTCACAAAACTTGTATTGACATCTTTTACAATTCCATCAACCCCGATAATGATATTCCCGGCCGGACTCTCTTCAAAGAGAAATTTGTAGCGCTGCTCGGACTGACGCAGTGCCTCTTCTGCTTTTTTCCGTTCTGTTATATCGATACCCGTAAGCAGTATAGAGACCGTCCGTCCATCCTTGTAAAGTTCTGTCTGCCCGGCGGAGAACAGGATTATGTGCACCGAGCCGTCTTTGGCGATTGCAGAAGATTCAATCTCTCCCACCTCTTCACCATTAAAGCGTCTGGATATCCTTTCAACGGTTTTTTCCCTTTCGTCGGGCACTATGAAGTCAAGTGCGTGATGACCTACAGCTTCCTCTCTGCTGTAACCCAGAGACCTCAGAAAAGAGCTGTTGATATCGGTGATGATTCCGTCGATTCCGATTATCAGTCCACCGGAGGGGTTTTCCTCAAAAAGATATCTGTAGCGGCGTTCCGAATCCCGCAAAGCCTCCTCCGCACGGGTGCGTTCAAGCACTTCGTCTTTCAGCTGTTCCACAGTGCGGGAAAGCTCCGAAGTCCTCTTTGCAACCATTTCTTCCAGATGATCACGGCTTTTTCTCAATTTTTCCTGAGTGTCGCGCAGATCTGTTATGTCCAGACCTGTAGAGACGACATATTCCACATTGCCGTTACTGTCGAAAAGACAGGTGTTGTACCAGGAGATGATTCTTTTGTTTCCCTCGCGGGTAATCCAGCTGTTTTCCGCCCGGTTTGAAAATGTCTGCGAGCTTATCAGTGAGTCTGCGATTTTCCTTACGAAGTCCTTCTCTTCAGGCAACAGAAGCAGATCCCAGAACGGTTTCTGCTGAACTTCCTCCAGCGTATATCCGGTCAGTTTCTCACACGTCTTGTTGAATCTTACGATTTTGCCCTCTCTGTCGAACACAATCTGGAGTGCTCCGGCTGTTTCGAATATCGTGTTTGCGAAATCCCGTTCGTTTTTCAGTGCGTTTTCCGCATTTTTCAAGCGGGTTATGTCGTTTCCTACACAGAGAATTTCTTTCACTTTGCCGTTTTTGTCCACAATCGGCTTGTTGGACCACGATACCCAGACCCGCATACCGTCTTTGCGGATATTTTCATTTTCGGTTGAAATGTAATGATCGGTACCTATACCTATACCCTCGATTCTTGCTCTCATATCCTCGCCGTAGGAATCTGTGAGGGGAACGATGGTGCCGATCACGTTTTTACCCAGGATTTCCTCCTTTTTGAAGCCGAAAAAGCGGCAGGCAAAATCGTTGAAGAAGGTGATTTTACCTTTCGGGTCCATGCGCAGTATGATACTGTTGGCGCTCTGGACCATGTCATAAAAGACCTGCCGCTCCTCTTTCTGGGCAGCTTCACGTTCTCTGCTGGTTATAAGCTCCTGTTCCAGTTCCAGTATTCGTCGGCTGTGATCTTTTTCTGCCAAGACTTCCTCTTCTCGGTATGCTTCTATGTACTTGAAGTTATAATGTAATAATTTGTTCGGGGCTTTGTATAATTGCAGTCCTATGTCATTAGAATCAAAAATTGCTTTTGAAACTTTCCAGAACCTTGAAGAGTATCTGACCGTACAGCCTGC
>JBKHHW010000233.1:0-4308 GCA_046538945.1 Chitinispirillaceae bacterium
AGGAAAACGCCCTCCATGGTATCCAGATCGTTCTGCAGCCCATCGTAGTTCCTCGACAGCATACCCGGACCCAGTGTCACCTCGAGCATGTGGCCTGTGAACTCGGCTGTACATCCGACGTAAAGACCGCGGGTACTTTCGAATACCTGGACATATGCGTTTTTTCCGCCGATTTTGATCACCTCGGCCATCAGCTTGGTTCCTTTGAGATCTATGTAGCAGATCTCATTCTGGGCTACCGGGCCGTCAACTTCGATGGTGACCAGGTTTGAAACAATTCCGGTCACTTTTCCCTTGGTGCTCATCGTTTTCCTCCACGATATATGATAATTAATTTACTTTCACAACCAGCCGGGTTCATCAGAAACCGGCAGGAACAGAAAAGCTGTTCTTGAGCTCCTCGACGAGACGCTCCAGTTTCCCTTTACCTGTAACCGGATCGAGCGTGATCCAGCGCTCCACAATCATGAGTTTGATTGTGAATGCCGCAACTGTTTCGACCCCGAAATAGGACAAGGTTGTCAGTTCATCGGCCATCTCCCACCTGAGCTGATCGATGCCCTTCTCCATGTCTATCAGACCACCGCTGCTTAAAGCAAGCACCCGCTCAAGCCAGGGCAACGCCGAAGAAAGCCCGAAATCGTTTGCCGTGCTGCGGAGAATGGCTTCAGCTATTTCGTTGCGCCCGATAACCGTAAGTGCGGCAGCACCCTCTCTGCCGGTAGCCAGAGCATCAACATGCTCCAGATTCTTGCGGCAATTGATCGCTGTCAGCACATTGCGCAGATTCAGATCAAAACTGAACCAATCTCTGATATATTGACTTTTGTTTTCGGCCATCTCCTCGTAGAAAAGCCAGTTGAGCTGATCTGCGGCAACCAGACCAGGAAAAAGCTGGCGGTTTTCCCTGTGAGCCTTGAGAAAGGTCTGCATGTATTCCGGAAAATCTCCCGGGGAACGCTCGGCGGCGGCCATCTGCTCCTTGGTGAAATTCCCGCGCGGATCGAACTCTCTTCTATGCGATTCCAGAACAGAGATGAGATTCGAATTGTCAATGGGCAGACGAAGTGTTCTGATCACCTCGAAATCTTCAGGCGCAAGCTCCTCTCTGATCTCTTCCATGAAAGCGTTGAACGACACCACGTTCTTGCTTTCATCCAGTATGAGATCGGGCAGCCCCGAAACTAAATAGTAATAATTACTGGACATGATTTACTCCCCAAACAGGAAAGCTCGGGTTCTGGGTCTCAGATATTCCTTGAAGAATTCCCTGAAATCTTCATCTGTCAGGCTGATCTTGAAAGAACCGTTGGCGGGTCCGATGCGGAAGCCTGATTTGATCCCTTTGGCAAATGATACCTCGAGATTCTTGGAAAGCTGATCCCTTGCACTCTTCTCGAAACTTTTCTGAAGCTCCGCCTTTTTCTGTTCGGGAAGCAGAACCTCGAGATCGGGCGCTTCACCGGTGGATGTTTTCCAGTTGTTTATCACCATCCCGATGTATTCCTTTAAGGCGGCGGGATCTGAGAGTGATTTGGTAGTCGCTTCATCGAGCGCCTTGGCAGTGACCAGATTAACGATCTGATTCTTGATAGAGGCAATGGCCTGTGAACCAGAAAGCTTCAGCTCCGACTCGGTGTTACGCTTGAGCTCCTCAGCCTGCTTCTGAGCATCGGCGAGGATCTTTTCTGCCTGCTTGCGCGCTTCGGAAACGATACCCGCAGCTTTCTGCTCAGCCTCAGCCACAATGGCCTGAGCCTTTTCATTACCCTTTTCGACACCTTCCTGGTAGATCTTCTCCGTCAGCTCCTGGATTTTCTGTTCCATTGACATTCCCCTGACAAATGTATTTATTGGTATTTAGAACTTTTGCTTAAGCGTTTAGACATTTTTTACACATTCCCGTTCAGCTTAGGACATCGGGCAGGAATTGCAAGCGGCGAACTATTCTCAAAACCGGCTCCGTTTCTTGTGCCATGCCGAAAAACCAAAAGGTTTTTAATATAATATGTAGGTGATTCTTCTGCAATTCATTATTCAAGCAATCCGCACCTCGGCAAATTATACCCTCGACAAAAGACTCTTCCCTGATCTGAATACCATAACGAGAATACCCCATGCTCTTTCAGCTCAACTTCCGCACTGAAGGAGATTACATATTGAGATACAAACCGAGGTCTAGGTTCATTTTTCAGAAGGCATGAAATGATGAGGTAGTCATATTATACGTAGCAGCAGACACTAAATCAAGTGGGAGTTTCAGATTTATGATCAGGTCTGCTCTTTAGATAGTAAGCCGTACGAGCGGTGATATTCCAGCTTCTGGCGGTATCGAGCGGCCTTGTTCCCGCCCCCCCGTAAACCGGATCTTCGCTGTACCACAAAAGCTCCCATTCCGTGCCTTCCACAGGAGCAGCAAGCGGATCGGAAACGCTGGGAAGAATCACATCCGCGCCCAGGTTCACAACAAGTAGTCTGTCTCCAGAGCTGTTCAGTCCGAAATAACGCAGCAGAAAGAGATTACCTCCCAAAACCGCACCGTCGACAGCTCTACGCTGGCTTCTGTAGAAAATGCTTTCGTGATGGCGGATGGAAAGCAGATCCCCATGAAGAAGGACCCACTGAAAGTGGCTTTCTCTTTGGGACTGATCGAGTTTGCTTTTTCTGAAGCATTCAGGATCGGCGGGTTCAGGAACAAGCGGCCCATTGACTTTTTTTACACTCGGGAACTGGGACAGGAATCCCGATCTACCTTTAATACTCCTTTTGTCGAGCTCAGGATCAGAATGGGAAGCGAAATAGTAAAAAGGGGAATCGGAGGCAAACTCCTGTCCCTGAAAGAGAAGAGGCACCTGGGGTCCCAGAATGAGAAGTGCCGTAAGAGCCCTCAACGAAGACGGGTCACACATCTGGTGAATCCGCCTCCCTGTGCACGAATTGGCAACCTGATCGTGGTTCTGAAGATAATGGATAAGCTGATGGGCAACCGGTCCGGATGCCGATCCTCGTTTTTTACCCTGCCAGGAGTAGAACTGCCCCTGAAAGAGATACCCGTATTTGGCGCAGGATACCAGCTCCTGAGCCGCGCCGGAATAATCCGAGTAGTAGGCTTCTTTACGTCCGGTGAGAGCCACGGAGGCCGAACGATGAAAATCATCATTCCACAGATAATCAATCCCTTTGGATTTGATCAGATCGACATCCTGAGGCTCACTTTCCCCCACCATGACAGCTCTTCTGGGAGCAGCTGTTTCTCTGAAGGAATCGGTGAGCTCTCTGATTATACTGACCGGTGATGAATCGAAAATCTGCTGAGTCGCATCTATTCTCAAACCGTCAATGTGAAACTCCTTCGCCCAGTACCGTGCGTTCGAGAGAAAGAACTCCCGCACGGGACCGGCATTCGGACCATCGAAATTAATTGCCTTCCCCCACTCGTTCCTGTACCGCTTGGAGAAGTAGTCGGAGCTGAATTTGTTAAGGATGACGGAACCAGGCCCCAGATGATTGTACACCACATCCAGGATAACGCCAAGACCGCAGCGGTGGGCTTTGTTCACAAAAGCCCTGAAATCATCCGGCTCACCGTAAAGCCGTGTGGGTGCAAAAAGGAAAACCCCGTCATATCCCCACCCGAAAGTGCCGTCAAAATCGGCTACCGGCATAAGCTCGATTGCAGTCACCCCCAGACGAGCCAGGTTTTCAAGTTCCTGCGCCGCGGAACTGCAGGTTCCTTCAGAAGTGAAGGTACCGATATGCATTTCATATAGTACCAGAGTTTCGGGATCGGGGCCGGGCCATTTTTCATCAGTCCATTGGAAAACAGTTGGATCTTCGATTCGGGACAGTCCGTTCAGACCGTCAGGCTGAAACCGGGAGGCAGGATCGGGGTAGACCCTTTCATCCTCTCCCAGTAGGAAGCCGTACATCATTCCCGGTTTAGCCCCGCTGACCTGCAGGGAGTAGTAGCCGCGGTCTTCCTGTGGCATGTTGATCTGCTCTCTGCTGCCGTCGGAGGATTGCAGTACCAGATACACCCGGCCGGCATCGGGAGCCCATACCCGGAAATCCGTGCCGCCGTGGGGCGCAGGCTCCGCTCCCACCGGAAAGTGGCGTGTCCACTTTGTTTCCATATTAATATGTAGTCCCTGCTGACAGGCTGAAGCTTATGGTTAGGGTAAGGGGCAATGCGTGTGCCAAAGGGAAGAATGTATGGAGGAAGAGGGACCGCACGAACCGACCTGATTCGGGCAGAGGAAAAGGCGGGTGGTGCGTTTCCCGGTACGGGAGGATGGAGGAAAACCGGTG
>JBKHHW010000008.1:0-42674 GCA_046538945.1 Chitinispirillaceae bacterium
CCGTACCCCTTCTGATGCTCTACCGTACCCCTTTTGATGCTCTACCGTACCCCTTTTGATGTGTTTTAATTATTAAGACATTAAACAGGTGTTTTAGCATTCTGTACCGATTCCATGCTGAGTGATTAGTACTTTGAGGCAGATATAACCTGCAACCTGAATAACGGAGGGATTGCTCGAAGAATCAATCATTTAGCCCTCCCCGGAGGTGATCTTGTGCTGAATCAACAATTCACCCCGGAGGTAAGCGGAGCCTTGAACTTAAACGGATAATCGGAACAAGGAATTGTTTTTATTATGAACTGCAGAAACCTCGGAGGTAAAATGAGGTCTGCAATGTGTACCCAGCAGCACGGCACGAGAAACAAAATTCGACTAACCGGAAAATCTAGGATCTGACCGATACGCGCAAAAACATCGATCATTCACATACCGGAACCCTGAACGTCTCAACGTTTTTACTTAAATGTCTCTTCCTCTTTTTTCTTCATCAGAAGTCGCCAGATCTTCTCGACCAGTTCCCTTCCGCTGAACGGCTTCACGATGAAATCATCCGCTCCGCTTGCAAAACAGCGCTGGATTTCATCGTTCTGGGTCCCCGCGGAAAAGAACGCGATCGGAATTTCTCTTGTTTCCTCCTGAGAACGAAGAATTCTGCAAATCCGATACCCATCCAACGCCGGAAGGTATGAATCCACCAGAATAACGGAGGGTTTTGAATCGAAGGCCATCGATAGCCCCTGCTCGCCAGATTCTGCGACCTGTATTTCAAACACATTCTCAAGAACCATGCGGGCGATTTCCACGGCTTCCCGGTCCGCATCTATGAAAAGAATATTTGGCTTGTTCTCCTCCACATCCACATTCTCGAAATTCTCAGGCTCTTCCTCCTCTATTCTCTCGAAGTAAAGAGACTTCGTCTCGTCATCATCCCAGCTGATTTCAGACTGAATAGGCAAAACCACGTGAAATTCGCTTCCGGGGAAAGTGCCATCCTGCACACCCTCGCTCTCCACCCAGATACGTCCACCATGACGCTCGATAATACCTTTAACTATAGACAGCCCCAGACCAGTGCCTCCACCCATAAACTTGGCACAATCGGTACTGTGACGAGTCGTGCTACCTACCTCGTAAAAGGGGTCAAAGATGTTCTTCTGTTCGTTTTTATCGATACCGATCCCGTGATCTTTCACAATCATATGAAAATGGCTTCCGTGTTCCACCGCTATATACACGTCCACGAAGGAACCATCGGGAGAGTACTTGATGGCATTGCTGAAAAGATTGGTGAAAACCTGCTGCATCCGCATCTTGTCACCGTAGAACTGGGGCAGTTCAAGAAAGTTGCACTGGAATGTGATTCCCCGCTTCTGAGTGAACTGAGACAGCTCCTCGATACAGTCACGTGCCATTATGCCTAGATCCAACTGTTCGGGCCTGAGTCTCAGCCGCTTCTGTTCTATTCTGGTCACATCCAGAATGTTATTGACGACCCTATGCAGGCGGTCAGCGGCTCTGTTTATACTCTCAATCATGCGGTAAATGCCACTGTCCAGCTTATCCTTCATATTGTCGATGATTATATCGGAGTACCCCTTGATGGAAGTAAGAGGGGTTTTGAGTTCGTGGGAGGCAATACTCAGAAAATTGGACTTGAGTTCCGATACCTTCTTGAGTTCCGCATTGGAACGGATCAGTTCAGTATTCATTTTGGCCATTTCGATGTTCTTCTTCTCGATCTGCTCGGCCACAGTCTGCTCAGACGTGATATCCCGAAGTACCAGTGCAACACAGTCGGGATAAATACCAACCCCCTTCACCGTGAAGGAATTCATCGAACAGATCACATCTGAATTATCATCCCTGGAAACCAAGATCATTTTCGGCTCCTCAACGGTGTTATTCAGAATGTCTTGCCAAATCGAGCCCCAGCCAATAGAATTGTCCTGAGTTGAAATGAACGGCTCCAGTGATTTTCCCAAAAGACCTTTATCATCACAATTGAACAGCTTCTGGGCATACTTATTAACAAATACAACAACCCCGTCACGCTGTAATAATATTATCCCAATCGGTGTAAACTCAATGATGTGGGCAAGCAAATGACCATCAACTTGCATACTGTCTCTCTCTAGGCTTGTTTGATTGCTGCAGTTCATTATTACGTATGACAGCCCCAAAATGTTCTTGTTTTTACAAACCGGACCAAGCTTTCCAGAAAGTCTCCCCGGTACTGCTCTTTAAGATACTCTTAGTCCTCGGGTTCCACAAATTTCCACGAGACAAAGAACCACATGAAAAATAATACGAGGAACATGAAAATAAATAAATTCTAACATTATATTAGCCTGATTGAAAGAACGAAATGAAAGCACAGAGCAGGTAAATTCATCCGGGAAACCGCTTCGGGACAAAATCAAGTTGTTCTTAGCTGCTCGATTTCCTTCACCACACTTTCAGCTTCCGAAAAAGCTTCTTTCTGCACAAGTGCGATTTTCTTCGCATACAGCTCCAGAAGTCGGAAATCCTTAGAGGTAAGCTCCTCCTGCTTTGAAATAATCGAGATGATCATTTCCACATCCTCTTGAAAGCGATATCCACTCATAAAAGAACGGAACTGTCTCAAAACCGCAGAAAATCCGGAAATATCCCTCTTCTGATACAGCATAGTGGGAATGAAGTCCTTCAGCAGCTTCTCCTCAGGATCGATTTCAGGCGAGGAAACAGTGAGTCCCGACAGCGTCTCGTTCCGTTCTATCTGGGCAATAAGGGTCTCAATTTCGTTTCGCACAGTCTGCATCTGCTGTTCACGAAATACAGACTGATATACGATTGGCACCGCATTCACGCTCAAAACCGCATTGCCCACATTCTTGAAAACTCCGGCAAAGAAGATATCGCCCTCCTGAGCAAGAATTTCCTGCTCGGAATGGAACGGGACTATTTTCGCGGGAGTCGGAATGAATTCCTCAAGCTCTCCCATGTTCTCCAATCTCTCCCGCAGTTTCTGAGGATCCAGAGCCGATTCAAGGCCGTCCATTTTCTCAAGCATCTGTGAAAGCCCCTCCCCGATCCCCTCATCCTCAAGAGAGATACCCATTTCCGAACGAAGGAAGTCTCTGAGACTGTTCTGCTCCTTGAAATTACCCTGAGCCACCAGAAAGCCGGAATGAACCATGGAGGCGATCGGATGCTTCATGCTCATCAGATCTGAAGGATCGATATCTATCATCGCATAAACCGTCACCCGGCCGTCTAGACGGGACGGATCACCTTTTTTCTGTTCAATATTCAACATAGTTACTCCAAACTCTTCTTTTTCTCTTCAGACAGCGCCCTGGCAGAGGTATACGCCATGGCGCGAAACATTACTACAGTTGAAATGATGATGAAAATATGCAGCGTCCAGTCTGCTCTGACACCCGAAACCGCCACCAGAGAGGTTCCGACCAATACGGGCGTAATGGAGAAACAGGCAATTTTTATGTAATAGCCGATCCCTTTCATCTTATCGGCTCTGAACATGTATGCGGACAGGGAAAGGAAAAAGATGGTAAGCAGAGTCATGCTCGACCCGAACAGCAGATTGGTATAAACGAAGCTACCCAGCAGAGTATAGTAACGACTGCGTAGAAACTCCCTCACACCGTCGGCAGAAAAGGAGAAGTCCTTGCGGGATCCCAGAAAATCCTGATAGGGCACTTCTTTCTTAAGAACTCCCCAGTCAAAAATCACATGAGAACTCTTGAGCAGTATCTGCGGCTTCGGTTTGGTACTCCACTCGTCTGCCTCCCTTGTATCCACAACCAGAAAAGTGTCCGGAACCTCTTCAAGCAGGTTGGAGAAACCTACCAACCGATTCACAACAGATACCGCCATCTCTTTAGGAGCCACGTAGGGAACGTCTCTGTTTACTTCCAGCCGCCCGTCTTTGATCTCGATGCCGTTTAGAAGTGTTTCGACCTGGGTGGAAATTCCACGTTGGGGATGAACCAGATAATAAGACTTGGCAAGTCCGGAAACCAAAGAAGTGAAAATCAGCAATTTCAGTACAAAAAAGAAAACTTGCGCTTTTTTGAACGAAAGCACCTTCCAGTAGAAAGAAGGATCAAAGATGCTTCTATGAAGTTCAGAAAGAAATTTCAAACAAACCTCCCAAAGCCCAGCTCCGAACCCTGAGCCCATCACCTCTCGTGCGAAGATTACCTGCAAAGGGAAAATAGAAGATGAACCCCTCGGTCCAAAGATAATTATAAACAGCACACCTTATTACATACGTTCATGGCGCAAAATGGTCAAAAGCAACCAAAACCCCATTACACCCGCGCCCATATAGCCCACCAGACCTATTACGGACATGCCGTAAAAATGTGGAGGTATATTCGAGAGCACTACAATCGAGGATCCGACAACTAAAGCCGCAAGCACCAAACCGAACACCAGTCTGTTGATGACCTGACCGAACTTCCTGGCCATCGGTTCAAGCCCTCTATGTTCAAACTCTATATGCACTTTACCCGATTTTATGAGCTGGATGATATCCCGGGATTCCGAAGGAAGATCCCTGAGAAGATAGAGAAAATCCTGAGTTGTCTGGTAGGCTTCGTGAGCTAAATGCAGAGGGCTGAACTGTTCATGGATCAGACGCCTCGCGAATGGTTCGAGATGTTCCAGCATATTAAAATCAGGATCGAGCTTGTAGCCGATACCCTCCATTGTCACAAGAGCTTTGACCAGAAGATAAAAACCAGGTATAAGCCGCAGCCTGTGCACGACAAGCAGTTTGGAGAGCCGATTAAGGACTTCGCCCACATTGATCTGACCCAAAGCTCTCGACGCATACTCCTGGATGAGTTCCGCGACCTCGTACTCCAGATCATCACCACGGCGAGTCTGCTGGCCCGAAATTTCATAGAGCGTTCGCACGATCCGCTGAGCATCACGGTTGGCCACCCCGATTATGATACCGCTGAGATGCTCCCGGCTGGTGGGAGTCAGTATCCCGGTCATGCCAAGATCCAGAAGGCAGATCACGTTGCCTTCTTTTATGAGTATGTTGCCGGGGTGAGGGTCAGCGTGGAAAAATCCGTGTTTGAATATCTGTTTGAGAACAACCTGAGCCCCCCGCCGGGCTATCTCCTTTGGGTCTCTTCCCCCAGCGAGAAGCGCTTTTATGTTGGTGATTTTTATCCCATCCACAAATTCGGTGGTGATAACCTTGCGGGTGGTGAATTCATTGTACACCGGAGGTATGTAGACAGTCGGGTCATCCTCGAAATTCTTGCGAAAATGCTCGAAATGAAGCGCCTCGGTCTGGAAATCAAGTTCTTTGCGCAGTGCATTGGCGAACTCATCCACCAACTGGACCGGCCTGAAAGCCTCCCAGGCCTGAATATGTTTTTCAACAAGGTGGGCTATGTGGTACATTATTTCAAGATCCACCGCGATCATTTCGGAGATGCGGGGACGCTGAACCTTGACCGCCACTACTGTTCCGTCCTTGAGAATGGCCTTGTGCACCTGGGCCATTGATGCGGAAGCAAACGGTGTGGACTCGAAAGTAGTGAAGATTTCTTCTACTTTCTTTCCAAGCTCGCTTTCGATCAGATTGCGTGCAGCCGATTCGGGAAAAGGCGGAACAGCGTCCTGAAGGCTTTCAAGAGACGCGATAAGCTCAGGAGGCAGGACATCAGGTCGGTTGCTTGCAAACTGTCCCAGCTTGATGAATGTAGGCCCAAGCTCCTCCAGAGCCAGCCTGACCCGATCCCAGCGGGAAACCCCCTTGAAGCGCTTTTTTTTGGATCTGAACAGCCGGTTTGTGGCGCTCAGGTATCTTTCGATGTTCAGACGGGACAAAAGATCACCAAATCCGTACTTAACAAGCACGGAAGCGATCTCACTGTATCTTCCGATATGGCGGTAGGCTATACTTCCCTTGCGCTTTGAGATACCCTTCACTTAGATTCTTTCTTTGATTCCCACTCCAGTTCAAGCTTTCTGATTCTCCTGTCCAACTCGGAGATGTCCTTCTGAGTGCAGATATTCATTTTTTTAAGGGCCTGCTCCACTCTCTGATTGATCATCTCCTCAAGAGCAGCCCTGGTCTCATCGGACTTCTTGACCAGATCATCCACAAACCTGCGCCCCTCCGCTTCACCCATTTTGGCATCTTCGGCCATGCGCTTCGCAACCTCCTCCACCCGCTCTCTGGTCATCACGGCAAGTCCGATGGCAGTGTAGACGCTTTTTTTCAACAGATCCATCATAAAGGCCCTCCAAACCGAAGATTTAAACTTTTAAGAGACATCAATTTAAAATAGTATATTTCATCAAAGTCATTGATAATTTAACCCTGCAATGCTCATTCCATTGAACTAAAAACAATCCAAAACCGTACTTAATAAAGCATACAATAATTCAGGAAAACAAAGCTACCCATGAAAAAAGGCATTCTAAAACTGCTCAGGCTGATTCTCGGCTTGGCACCCATAGTATGGATCTTCACCAGAACAGACTTCACCTCTGTAGCAGAAAATCTCAAGACTATTTCTCCTCTTGTACTCTCAAGCATTCTGCTTCTGGTAGTCACATCCATTTTTCTCCAAGGGTTCAGATGGTGGATTCTCGTAAAACGTTTCATCCCTGATCTCAATCTGCTGTTAACCCTCAAAGTACACCTGCAGAGCACATTTTACGCTATAATACTTCCTTCAAGCGCTGCCCAGGATGTAGTGAGAGCTGTCATTTTGTCCCGAAGCCATCCCAGCTCAATAATCTGGGCATCCTCCTGGATTGCACGTCTTATGGGACTCTTTATCCTGATGCTTCTCGCTTTTGCGGGGCTCACACTCTTCGATACAGAAGTACTCCCCCAAGGTTTTCGATTCTCATTTTTTTCCGTGTTCGCAATAGCTCTTTTGGCAAGTGTTGCTTCCTTTTCCAAAACCATCACAAGACCATTACGCCGAATCATGATAAGATTTCCCGACAACCGGCTGATTCAGTTTTTCTCTAACCTTCGCGACAGTATTTATGATTACAAAAACGCCCGAACCACTCTGATACAGGCATCCACAATTTCTTTAACAACTCAACTTCTGTTGATACTGAACGCATCCCTTCTTTTCTATGCAGTAACAGACAGATTCTATTTCTGGGAATGCCTTGCACTCATTCCCCTCATAGAAATAATCAGTATTTCCCTTCCACTCACTCCAGGGGGAATCGGAGTCCGAGAGGGCCTGATGGCACTGATGTTTAGTCAACTTGGGCTTGATGCGGACCAACTCGCTTCCTATGTCACTATCAGCCTGCTTGTATCCTTTTCAAGACTGATCGGTGGACTGCCGCTGCTCTATGACTATATGATGAAAAAAAACAAACCCGCCACAAATCGTCAGTAATCAAAATACGCCCCTTGCCTATCCACAAAACACTTCCTTCAAATAGCACACGCTTCGCGGTGGACACCGCGTTAACCTCCGCAGACTATGCATCATCGAATACGCAGCCCGTTGCTGGACTTTCACCATTAAGAGCTGCACCCTGCTTGGCGGGAGCGGGCTTCCCTGTGCCGTTCCTTCCGCCCGAGCCGGCCTGCAGGTATCTGCGAATGAGCCGCAGGAGGCATTTATCCTCCACCTTGCCCTTCGGCACAGTCGATGCGCCTTAGCATGGCCTCTGCTGACTTCTGCCGGTTCATCCTATGGCCTTGCGACCACGGTAGCACCAGGCAAACCGACAGATCTCCCCGGGTACTGCGCACCCGCCTTCACGCTTATGCCCGCTGCATAAACAACCGAAGCTTCGTACAGGTACAGGACTTTGATGATATTCGCCATCTCATCCGTTCCAACTGCCTCATGCGGATTTCTGTTCATCAGGCTTTCGATTTCTATCGGGACGGCTTCCTTCAGATTCCATCTCGCGGTGGACCCCCTTGCCGTCCGGCTAACACTTCCCCCTGTCGGGAGTGTAACTACTTCGGGAACGTCTTCCCGTCACCATCAAGCGAGTGCGCCCTGCCGGGCGCACAAAAAATCCCATACAAAACGCGTTTGTACGGGACCTTATATTCTCAGTAATTTTCTTAACTAAAACAAGTTACTTACGGCTTTTTTTCCTTCTTGCACTGAACACTTCAAAACTCCACAGCCCCAGCATAAGTAATAGAAAAGCCAGGGAAACCATAGCCGCGTTGTTCAGATAAAGTGAATGGGGTTCCATCTCCACCAGATATTTTCCAGCTTTGAGAGGAACAGCCATCCACGTCACATCCGACCTGTAATACTTCACTTCTGAACCATTTACTTTAATTTTCCAGCCGGGATAGTATACCTCCGACAACCTCAGAAAACCATCTGCTGGCATAACAACTTGAGCGACCCTCCTGTTTGGGGTATAGGTTTCCCACTTCACTTCAAGTTGTTCTATGTCAGCACTAGAATCAGGTGTGTACGAAAAAGGCAGTTCCGGTTTTTCCAATAAAGCGACAGTCCTTCTGTATCCGTATGAATCTTTTTTCAAAGCATCCACAATTTTATCCTCATTCATCACAACGTAATCGGAAGCATAGGAAAGTCTCCCCGGAGCCGCGTTGTTCTTGATCTTGATCAGCTTCCCACTCTGATCTCTCAACAACACATAGCGCACATCTGCCAGATACAAAAACGGACTGCCATTCTGAATTCTTTCCGGGCTGATATAGGGCTTGCCATCTGCACCAGTCTCAACCATGCCTTCCAGATAATTCCTGTCTGCCTGATCTCCCCTGAATTTTCTATAGCTGCGCAGTTCGTTGTCGTGAAATCCCCCTACCCCTTCCAGTCCATAAACTCCCTCCTGATTCTGATTTCTTGCAAGAACATTAGGGAATGTATACAGTCTGAACGGTTCCTTCTCATATTCATTTTTCAATTGATCGAGCACTGGTTCGTTACGATGAAAATGCCTCCATGGGCTCACCACTTCAACAAATTGAGAATTAACTCTCATCATATCTACCATACATATGACCAGTAAAGTATAAAAGAGCACCTTTTTGTTGAACCCATTCACCACGGCTATCAACATCACCAAGGCCGTTGAAGAGAAAAACCACCACAGCCAAAGAGAAGGAACAAAATTCCGACTGAAGTTCGGAGCGAATTTTGAAGCATTCTGCGACGAGCCCATCATAGACTGCGCGAAACCGGTTACAAAAGACTTTGACGAGAACACCAGTGCAATAACCGTTATCGAACCAACAGCGATAAGAAGCCCTTTGGTCCATTTCTTCTTCTGCTTCGGATCATTCAGAGCGAACCTGTCTGCAAGCAGGTCTTTAAGGAAGAACACCGAGAGCAAAACCGCACTGAATGTATACCAGAACATTATCATACTGGGAGCCCGGAACTTTTTTACTCCGGGAATCAGATGATAGAGGATACCGAAAAGAGGCGTATTGTCTCCCAAAGCAAACAGTATTGCAAGAACAGCAATCGAGGCCCAGAAAATCCGCCACACACTCTTGGGTTTACTGACCACTGCCAGAACTGACAAAAGCAGCGGAATCATACCAGCATAATCAGCGCTCAGTTTAAAATGGTTCTTTCCCCAATAGTACTGCAGACTGTTTCCAAATTCATGAACCCAAAGGGAGAAAAATTCAGCCCAATGCAAACTCCAGGAAGTTGCATGAGCAAACCCACGATCCACACCTCTCACACTGAAAGCCTCTCTGACGTACATATAGGAGGGAAACAACTGAACAAAAGACAAACCAAGGCCAAATACCACCGCCAACCAGAAATAAGCACTTTTGTAGACAAGCAGCTTTTTTTCCTCTTTAGCCCTTACAGCCAGTACCAAAGCCGTGACCCAGTAAAGAAATACGCCCCACAGCATGAAATAACTCATCTGTAAATGTGAGGTCAGAATTGTCATGGCGATCCCGAACCCCAGAAACGAAGCATTACGCAGTGTGGGGCTACTCATAAGAGAACGCAAGCGCCAGATAATGAAAGGTAACCAGGCAATTACATACATCTTACCATCGTGTCCAGGCTGCACATGACTTAAAAACTGAGGTGCAAGCATAAAGAAAACGGCCCCTGCAACTGCTATAAGTCTGGAGAGTCCAAATGATTTACGCAACATAAGGAAAAAGAAAACTCCGGCCAGAAACACATGCAGAATCATTTTAAAGCCAAACAGACGGTAAACAGAGAAAATCATTCTCAAAACGACAGAAGGAGGATACATGGAGTCCCCAAACATAGCATCCACAGTGGGCATTCCGGCCAAGCGGGAACTAAACCAGGTGGGAAACTGAGAATGCGTTTTAATACTGTTAATCAGATACGTTTTGGAATCGATACCTCCGATCTGATCAGAACTGACCAGCATTTTATCAGAAAAAATGAATGGTGCAAACTGCACAACAGTAAGCACAAAAAGCAAAGCGATACAGAGCAGTGTCCATCTTTTCTCCGTCATAACAAAGCTTTTTTTCTCTCCGGCCGTCTCCGGAATGTCTCTTTTCTTTCTGACAGTTTTAGCACTATTCCCCATAATTCTCCTCAAATCAAATATTCGTACACTTCCGACAGGGAAGTTATGTCATACCCGGTCTGCACATACCTGCTTTTTAAAATAAGCGACTTAAGTCCCTCGACTGCAATTCTGTCCGACTCCTTGTCCCCCACCATAACAGACTTCGACAGATCAATCTCATGCTCCTTCACGGCCTGAAGAATCATGCCCGGAGCAGGCTTGCGGTATTCGGAATCCACACGATATCTGTTATCGACAGCATCGACATGATAAGGACAGTAGTAAAAAGATGCGATTCTGACACCTCTTTTTGCGAACTGCTCCCCCATCCACTCATGCAGCCTGCGCACATCCTCTTCCGTGAAACGCCCCTTTGCAATTCCGGCCTGATTTGTGACAACCACAATCAGATACCCCCTATCAGCGGCGAAAAGACACAGATCGAAAATTCCGTCCCTGAAGACGATCTGCTCAGGCTTGTAAGGATAATGACAATCCTCATTTATCACACCATCTCGGTCCAGAAACAAGGCTTTAGTCATAGGTGAGGTCGTCAGAGGCTAATAGTTGGAAGATTTCACGATTTTTAAATATCCCAAATTACCGCAACCGCACCAGTTCCTGATACCGTTCAATGCTGATTGCGCTTTGCCATAAAGGATATTGCCACACCGATCGGTTCGGAATGCACATTCCAAAAACCAATCAGCATGGAGGTAGGTCTAAAATAGGTAAAAGGCTATAAACAAGGCAACTAGTTGAGAAAACACCAACACATTCAACAAGGTAAGCATCACTCCAGAAACAGAACCACATCCGCCGGTTCAAGCATGAAAGCCTCCGGCACGGCATCCTCATCCAGTTCATCGGAGATAAGCTGAACCGCTTTGGAACAGTTCTGAATCTCCTCGGGCACCATCCAGCCTTCAACCCGCGATTCCCCTGTCATGTTTTTGTTCAGACACACAAAAACACTCGGATTTGAGAAATCACTCCTTTTCTCCAGAAACAGAAATGGGTGCCTGTAATCACACAACGTTCTCCAGGAACCCTCTTCGCCCAGAACCGGCACCGAACTCTTCAGCTCGTTTATTCCGGAAATCCATGAGCCCAGATCCCACTTGGGAATGTCGGCATCCTCAGGAGTACCCTTGACCACATCCATGCGGGTTGTCGCGCCATGCTCATAGCCCTGAGGCATCATCAACCCCTTTGAAAACAGAGCGGCAAAAGCATAACGGCACTTCTGCGCTTCAGGTGTGCCGGGAGGAACACTGGCAAGTCGTTCCGTGTCATGTGATTCGGGAAAGGAGATGGATGGTGCAATTTTTTTATTCAGCTCATGCTGTTCAAGTGCCCACGGTTTATCGAACTCCCACCATTTGGAAGAATTGAACAAGTAATCAAACCCGGCATTCCCCAAAGCCTCGATCTCACTCAGCTGACAGCCGAGTGTTTCAGCATAAAACCTGGTCTGCGGGTGGCGCCCCTTTGCTCTGGAGATGAGATACTCCCACAGCTCCGAAGGAACCTGATAAGCGGCATCGCAGCGAAACCCCAGTATCCCCATGTTCTGGTAAAATGAAACAAGCTCATCCCAGTACTTCCACAGATTTTCCCGGTCGGTACTGAATTTATTATCAATTATGGCAAGATCACCCCAGACAGTCACATTCGAGGGGTCCGCTGGGTCTACCGCATAAGGACTGGACAGGTTTCCGTCCTTCTCCCTTTTATACCACTGCGGATTGGTCTGGGTGAGATCCGCATCGAACGCAGTGTGATTTATCACCAGATCCATTATAAGCTCAAGGCCCGCACCGCGGCAATTATCCACAAAACGGTTCAGAGGTGAAAAGTCTGAAGGGTCCTGGCCTTCTTTCAAAAAGAGCGGATTCAGTTTATAGTAGTTCTTCACCGCATAGAGACTTCCGGAAAACCCGGTCATATGAAAAGGGTTTACGAATACGGAATTGAACTTCATACCCTTGATGCCGGAAACAGCATCAGACCATTCATCAATTGTTCTGAAAAACCTGGGGAAAAGATTGTAAATCAGGGGTACTTCGGAATCGGTTTTCATAGATCACCTCCGAGAGTAATGTTATCTATCAATCTGGTATTTGTCTCTTTGGTTCTGCACGCCACAGCTACCAAAGCGGTTTTATCCAATGTCGCAAGCGGTTTGAGAAGATCTGTATCCACGACTTCTATGTATTCAGGAACAAAGCTTCGGGCACCGGAATAGGAAGAAAGGACCTTTTCCCTTACAACCGAAGCGCTGCGCTCTCCACCATCGTAAAGCTTTCTCGCACACCTCAGCCCTTCGTAAATCCGCCCGGCCTCACCCCTCTCCCGGCTTGACAGATATCTATTGCGGGAACTCATCGCCAGCCCGTCAGGTTCACGGATTACGGGCCCCACCTCGATCCGCACCGAAAGGTTGAGATCGTGAATCATCCTCCTGATCACCACCACCTGCTGTGCATCCTTCTGACCGAAAACCGCCACTTGAGGACAAACAATATTGAACAGCTTGAGAACAACGGTGGCCACACCCCTGAAATGGCCCGGACGGTTCGCACCGCACAGAGTTTCAGTTATATTCTCCACCTCGACAAACGTACTGAAATCCGGCGGATACATATCCTGAACAGCGGGAGCGAAAACAAAATCGCAACCCGCGTTCCGAGCCAGTTCACAGTCCCGTTCAAGAGAGCGCGGGTACTTTTCCAGATCCTCCCTGGGACCGAACTGTATAGGATTCACAAAAATACTGGCAACAGTGACATCCACCTGCTGTGCAGCTTTTCGGACAAGCGACAGATGCCCCTCATGCAGAGCTCCCATTGTGGGAACCAGCCCCACAGTACGCCCGCTGCGCTGATAAGTAAGGGAAAGATTCTTCATCTCGGTGTGAGAGGAAATAATTTTCACAAGACACACTCCGTTTTCTTAAACAGGAAAACCGCGGCAATCAGACGTTATTTTTGCTGGCCAGGCGTTTCTCGATGGCCTGTCGGTTTTTTGAACCAAGGGGATGATAATAATGAGTGCCGATCTTGGCATTCACGATCTGCTCCACCAGTTCTTCAAGATCTCTGATATCGTTCACGAAATCGATATCATTTGTATCGATGATCAGAAGCGGTGTGGAAGTATAATGGAAAAAGAAATGGTTGTACGCCTGATTCAGAGTATCGATGTACTCCCGATCCATGTTAAATTCAAAACTGCGGCCTCTTTTTTCTATGCGCTTGAGCAGCACATCCGTTGAGGCCTGCAGGTAAACAACCAGATCGGGACGGGGAATGGATGTCTCCAGAACCCTGGCGATGTTGTTATAAAGAGCCAGTTCATCGTCCAGAAGATTCATACTGGCAAAAATGCGATCTTTGGCAAACATGTAATCACTTATGGTCATGCTGTGAAACAAGTCCTGCTGGGCGACCATAACAGAGATCTGTTTGTAACGGGAGAGGAGAAACCAGAGCTGGGTCTGAAAAGCATATGACCGGCGATCTGTGTAAAATCTGGAGAGAAACGGATTTTCATCCACCTCCTCCAACACTAAACGGGCATCGAAACGCTCCTCAAAAAGCCTGCACAAGGAGGTTTTCCCTGCCCCGATCACCCCTTCAATACACAGATAATTCACATGTGATGGAAATTTCAATTCCTGACCCATTCGGCAACCCCGAATTCTTACATGGTGATGGGGGAAAACCTGACAGTCTGGTCCCTGACCACAGAGCACATTTCCCCGTATAATTCTTCTACAGTTCTGCTCACCCCCGGAATCTCCCAATCCGCTTCGATCTGCTTGAGCCCTTCCAGACAGAACCGCCGATTGACAATCTCGGGATGTGGAATAGTGAGTGAGCTGGACCTGATGACCAGGCCACCGAATAACAGAATATCCACATCCGCAGTACGAGAACCTTTGGATTTAAAACGTTTTCGCCCCAAATCCGACTCGATTTCAAAGCACTTCTGAAGCAACTGCGCAGCTGTTCCGTTGAAATACCCGGAAATTATTCTGTTAAGATACCAGGGCTGGGGTTCATCCACCCCTACCGGTTCGGTTTCCATAATGTCAGACATCCGCACTGGCTGGGAAAGAAGAGAAGAAACAGAACGCTGCATTGACCGCAAACTGATTTCCCTTCTCCCCAAGTTGCATCCGATACATAATGCGACTCTGGTCATACGGCTTTAATATAGTAGACTATCTGCTCATCAGCAATCATTTATAGAGAACTGCCCAGATCAGACTCCGTCTCTGTAATGATACGTCCTGAGTTTCATTTTGAATCTGTCCAGCTGCGGCATCAGATCAGCCTTTCTTCCCACCATTACCCCAATCAGCTTTTCAGCCGAAAAATGCCTGTCAACAGCCCTGTTGACTGTTTCCACAGTGAGCGCATCCACTCTCCTGTCGAACTGCTCGATGTATGAATTCTCATGACCGTAAAAGCGCAGCCACAACAGCTTCTCCACCACATTGGTTATACCTTCGAGCTGAAAGGCGATATTTCCTACGGCAAATCGCTTTGCCTTATCCAGTTCCGCCTCGGTGACCCCTTCTCTGCAGAACTTCTCATATTCATCCAAAATCGTGGAAAAAACCTCCCCGACCGTCTGGTTCTGTGTTGAAGTGGAGATCAGAAAGGCACCGAAATGGCGTTCACTGGCGATTGTGGAGGAGATGCCATATGTTCTACCATGCCGGGACCTGATACGGTTCATCAGACGGGAGGAAAAGTTGCCAGCTCCGAAAATGTAATTGGCCACCGCAATGGCGTCTCTTTCCTCACTGTCTTCACCCGGAACTGGATGCCCCATAAGAATCGTTGTCTGTGTGAGATCCGGCTTGTCGACAATCCTGAGAGTGCTCTCCCCAATGCTGAAAGCCTCCGCCCGTTCAGTTCGAGGTTCCGCTGTCGCTTCTCCTGACTGGACCAGCGAACCGAATTTCTCCATAAATTCGCCTGAATCAAAATTACCCGCCACCACAAGAACTGCTCCGGACAAGGTACAACACCTTCCATGAAATGCCTTGAGGTGTTCCAGAGTAATGCGCTTTATAGAATGAATGGAATGAAACCGACCCGAGGGGTGCTGCTTTCCGGCCAATTCAGTATAGAAATGGCGGTTTGCCAGAAAGGAGGGGTCCACCGCTTCGGCCTGAAGCGCAGTCAGAAACTCACGCTTGTACCTGCCGAACTCCTTTTTGTCAAATGAGGGTTTGAACATCATTTCCCAAAACACCGGGAACAGTTCAGGAAGAAAGGAGGAAAGAGCCCTCAACTCGAAAACACTATGCTCCTCGCCTGCATTGCCGCTGAGCATAGCACCCCTGAACTCAAATTTCTCCGAAAATGCTTCGGATGCAAGCGACTGAGTCCCTTTCTGCATCATCCCCATCACCATCTCAGCGGTTCCCTCAAACCCCTCCCTGTCGCAGAATCTGCCGAAAGGAAACTGCATCGCGGCAACTGTCCCTTCCTGGGTCCGGTCCGGTATGAGAACAAGCCTCAACCCATTGGAAAGGACCTTTTCATCCATGGGAGGAAACACATATTTAGCCATAAAGTTTTCCGTTTCAGAAACGACCAAAAACCCGCCGCAGCATACCCATCGCATAAAGCATGGGATTTACCTTTTTCGGTTTGAGCAGCAGCAGATGCCGGTTTGATTTATTCCAGTATTTTCTCGCAGTTTCCACCAGAACTTCCCTGTTGAGCTCCTTGAGGGCCTCAAGCCTCTTAACCCACAGCCTGTAGTCTCCCTCGATTGCTTCTCCGTAACCGATTCTCTGACAGATATTGTCCGCGGAATAGAGTTCAAAAGTACGACTGGTGAGAGTAGTGTTCTTCACCTTCTCGAATTCCTGCTCGGTTATTCCGTTATTCTTGAGCAGCTCGATCTGCCGCTCAAGCTCCTTTTCCACCTTTTTCGAGGACATATCCGGAGTGAAAGCGGCCAGAAACATCGACATTCCGGAACGCTTGAGGAACTGATTCAACCCCCCAACCATGACCGCAACGGACTTTTTTCTGACCAACTCCTTGTGCAGCCTGCTGGTTTCACCACCAGACAGAACTATTTGCAGAATTTCAAGCGAAAGGGCATCCTCATGAGCAGACGGCGGAGCAGGGTAACCGTAAATCATAATGGGTACATCAAAATCAACCTTTCGCCTCATTGTGTGGGCACCGTTCGATTCGGGCATTTTGATTCTACACTCTGTTTCACCCGAAACTCCGGTTTTTCTTCCGAAAAAGGCGTCCACTTTATCGAACACCTCCTGCTCACTGTCGAAATCTCCCACAGCTACCAGAACAGCATTGTCAGGCCGATACCACCTCTGGTAGTAACTGCGACAATCCTCCCTCGTAAAGATGCGCAGATCCTCGATATTTCCAAGCGGACTGACAGCGTAGGGATGCTGACCGTAAAACTCGCCACGGAACTCAAGAAACGCCTTTGCCACAGGATTATTCATGTAGGTATGATACTCCTCCACAACCACTTTCCGCTCAGTCTCCAGAAGGGAACTGTCGAGAAGAAGTCCGTCCATGCGCTCGGCTTCCAGCTCAAGAGCGAGATCCAGACAGTCTTTGGGAACGCTGTTCACATATGCAGTTACGTCCTCGGCAGTAAAGGCATTACAGTGTCCTCCGACATCATTGATTCTCTGAGCATGCGCCTCGCTTGGCACATTATGTGATCCACGGAACATCATATGTTCAAGAAAATGGCTGATCCCCCGTATGCCGTTTGTTTCACACACACTGCCCACCCTGTACCAGATCTGAACGGAGACGATAGGCGTGTCAGTCTTTTTAAGACATATCACCTTGAGGCCGTTTGGCAGGGTCTTCTGTTTGATGTTTTCAAGCATTGCCTGTTTTGCTTTCGTCGAGTTCGAGTAAGGTGCTGATATCAGACTGCGCGGTGTTCACCAGAAATTCGAAAAATTCCCTGCCCTGCTGGTGATCGAAATCCGCAGCCTCTGTGCAGACAAGACCGTTCGGAAAAAGAGACCGGTACTTCTGAGGATCTCTGCCCCGCTTTCTCCAGGTCCGGTATTCTTTCACGGAGGCAGTTTTCACGCTGAGCTTTTCCTTCCCGCCATGAAGCAATTCCGGTGCCACAAAGGAAAGAAGAGAAGCGAACAGCTTTTCATTTCTGTCGTTTCCACACCCGTTTTCATCCACAAAAGCAAATTTCCGGACACGGGAATCCAGATTCAAATCAAAAACCATCACTCTGACCTCAGCATATTTTTCACTCACCCTCTCCCTGACCTCTTCAAGCGGCTCGGAGTTGAAAGGTGCAGCATTAACCAGAACCAAACTTCTGATGCCTTGGAAGATGTAGCAGTGCAGAAGCTCCAGCATGAGATTAGTGAAGGTGCGTGGCTTCATCCCGGAACTTCCGGAAAAGGACATAAACGGAACAGAACACCCGAAGGGAAGCAACGGAGCCACCAGAATATCCATCCGTTCGCCAAGAGCATGAGCCACCCTTTCGCAGCAGACCGATTCAATGCCCAATGCCGCATTTCCGAACGGTTCACACCCGCCAAGTGGCACAATAAGAGCCGAACGCCTTCTAAAAGCGCTGTTGACCTCCTCATGGGAAAGATGAGCCAAGGAATGATGACTGATCACATTCTGATCCATAACAGTTTTCCAATTTCTGAAAACGGGGTTTCAGCCGGAGAAGAATTTTTCCGGATTGAAGAAAACATCGGAGTGAGAGGATTTGAACCTCCGACCTCTTGGTCCCGAACCAAGCGCGCTGCCAGGCTGCGCTACACTCCGAGATGTTTCCTGAAATGCTGAGCTGTATGGCTGGAAACGGAAAATGTGCTACTCTTATTCCGTTGACACCAAAATATAAGTTCTAAAAATTCCTTTGGCAAGGAGATGCTATTGAACAGGGAGCGGGTTTCATACGGCGGATTTTTCCGCACAAGATTCTCTGAACTCCTCAAGTCCGATTCCGGTAACTGAACTGAAGGTTTTTTGAGCGGTTTCCATATCCGCCCACCCGCACTGATGAATGAGTTGAGCTGGCTCGGTTTCGGAGTTTTCACCCAGAAGCTCTCTTAGATGATTGACCCTTACCTGATCAATGAATTCACTTATGCTGATACCCAGTTCTTTTTCAAACAAAGCCTCAAGATAAGCTTCACCCGTAACCAGATCCCTACAGATCGAATTCACAGTGAGCTGCTGATCGGCGAAATTGGATTCGATGTATCGGCAGGTCCTCTGCACCATCTTGTCGAAAACGGAAAGCCGTGTCGTTGTCAGAAAACGCCTGGCATTTGCGTCCCTCATCTTTTTCAGGAAGAAAAATACCGTATACAGAATCACGGTGAGGCAGACCGCGATGAAGACCAGATGAAACAGATGGGATCTGAACCAGTTCAGAAAGGATCCGGAAGATGCTTCTGAGGTATTTTCTCCGGAGACCTCTTTTTCGATGCTGCGTTCCTGAACCGACGGGGGTGCAGCTGTCTTCAGAATTCCCGTACTTTCCCTTTCCACACTGCTCTCCTGAGTATCAGCCACAGCTGCAGTGAGAGCAGAACTGTCCTGCACGTCTTTCGATTCTGCACTGCTTTCATCAGAACTGTCCGGTACAGTCAATGAATCAGCACCGGCTTCAACGGAACTGTCCGGTTCAAATACCGAATCAGCACTGCTTTCAACGGAGCTGTCAAGCATTACGGCTGAATCGATAAGGGAAGAATCCTGAACCAGACTGTCTTTTGCCTCATTCACCGACGTACTTCCGGCTTGAACAGGAAGGGAAAGTGAATCTTGACCCCGCGAGATCTTGTTCAGGAGAAGAATGGTGAGAAAAAACAGCACCAGACTGATATCGATAGTTATCTGTTTTCGGCGCACCGCTGCATCTGTTCCTGGAGCATGACTCCGTAATTGGTTCCCAAGACATCTATTTTCGCTTTCAGTCTGCTGCCGAACTTCTCCACTTCGTCAAAAGACCTGAGTTTAAGATCCTGAAGCAGCTGCTTTATGTTCTTCTCGTTGAGGATCTCATTTGTGGAAACCTCGAAGTGAATGCGCGAACTATCCTTTACTCTTTTCCCGGCATCTTCAACCATCTGCATAAGTTCGGAAAACAGTTCCTGGCTGAATTTCAGCTTCAGGATCTTAACCCCCGCACAAAGCCGATCAGACAGAAAGCGGCTGTTATACACATACTGACGTTCATTTTTGTATACTTTACCATTATAATAATATTCTCCAATGATTCTGCCGCCGGTTGTCTTGACCACAGATTTGGGATAAACCACCGGTTCGGCAACAGCAGGTTCAGGGCGAGATGATTCCGCTTTTTCAGATGACGAACTCTCATCGGCTTCTTCCATATCAGGCTCGCTTCCCTTCTCCTCTGCTTCAGCATCAGTCTTCTGCTGCGATTCGACAGGCAGAACAACCGTACTGTTGACATCTTGCTCTGCTTCAGGCTGTTCCGGCTGACGAAGAATGATTTCGTAGAGACCGTTCACCATCTGGCTTTCATTTGTAGCGATCTCCTTCTTGAGCTGCTGATCGATGAACAGAAGCTCCTCCTCCCTCTTCTTCAAGCTGTCCAGTTTTGTCTGCAGTTCGTTCAGCTCGCGCGTACAGTCGCTTATCTGGTTTTTGACAGTAGCGATCTCCTCGTCTTTCTTTCTCTTGTCCTCTATAAGAGACCGGGTATCCTTGCTGACCTTTTTGATACTCTCTTCCTTGTCTCTAAGCACATCGATTTTCTCCTGATAGTATTCTATAAGAAGATCGATCGTGCCACAAGCGTCCTGGTGCTGCATGTTTTTCTTCAAGGCCCATAGCTGATCGAGTGCCAGTTTGGCGTTGTCCTTTTCACTGTGAAGCAGTTTTTCGGCAATGTCATACATGTTTTCCGAAACATTGGCCGCCCGTGCATCCAACAGAATAGAGTAGAACCTGTTGGAATCTACCGAGCTGCCTCCCAGATTCAAAACCGCGTCCGATCCCCGATCCACTCTCTTCATCATTCAACCGCCTTTCTGATTTCCCTATATATCCGGAAAGGAACCCTGTTTCACACCGAGGTTCACACTGTTTAACATACAATATTCAGCCGGGCAGATCAATGTCAATTCGTACCTGCCGCAACGGCCCTGGCCTTGATATCGATACTTCTGTAGATCCTGAGCAGAACCGGGTTGACCTGAAGAGAGAGAAAATCACCCTCCCCAGAAGCGCAGGCCCGGATCAGGTAGTCCTTCGCAGCCTCCTCGTCATTTTCGGCTGCGCGCAATTCAGCAAGAAACAACAGACAATCGAAACTGTCACCGTGTGCTTCCGTATACTCCCGCGCGAGTTTTTCCGCCGATTGCGCTTTACCGGTTTTGGAATAGGAGCGCCAGAGCAGAAGCTTGAGACGGACCGGCAACTCCTCCAGAGGCTCCAGCCACTTTACCACCCGCTCGTAGGAACCGACCATGAAAGCATACTCAGCCAGACATTTCACAATCAGCGGATCGGGCTCGGAAATTAGCGAAAGCCTCCTGAACAGAAGTGCGGTGCGCCCCGGCTGAAGCTTTTTTTTCTTGTACAGCACCAGGCGGAACGCATCGAGTTCATCACCTTTTCTGCTGAGCCTGTCGGCATGTTCGAGCAGCTTCTGAGCCTCCTGCTCACTCCCCATATCCCTCAACTCACCGATGCTCTGAGCCACTTCAGCATCGGTCAACCTGCTTATAAGCGCCAGCGTAGCGCGGATATAGGTCGCGCCGTCCCTGAGCTGCAGAGCCACTTTTCTCAACGCGTACCATCCGGACGGTTCACGCGGAGCCAATCTCACGGCGTTCTTGCAACACCTGAACGCCTCGTCCAACGCACCTTCCCGCATATAGATTCCAGCCATGTTCATCTGGATACCAGCATCAGCCTTGTTCAGCTCAAATGCCTTGAGGTAATTTTCCAGCGCACAACTGTCATTCCCCATTTTTTCATAAGTGAAGCCCAGGTTCTTGTATGCCGACGCAAAATGCATATTGTACCTCAAAGCGCGTCCAAAGGCGCTTTTGGCTTTCTGGTATTCTCTGAGAGCAAGATAAGAGTTTCCCAGGTTGAACCAGGCTTCAGGAAAGTCGGCTTTTACCGATGTAGCCTCCTCGAAACAGGAAACGGCTTTGGATGAATCCCCTTTTTCGGAATAGTAATTGCCCAGATTCAGCAAAGCACCGGGATTCCGGGGCTCGACCCGGAGTATCTGCTTGAAAGCTTTAGCCGCATTTTCAAACTCTCCGGCGGCAAGATTAAGTATGCCAAGGTTATTCCAGCCCTCGATACGCTCAGGCTTGAGCTCCACAAGTTTTGAGAAGATTTCCCGGGCTTCTTTCAGATTATTGTGCTTGTATAGTATGTTTCCGTATTCAAGAAGTAGAGAATAATCTTTTTCGTAAAAAACAAGCAGTTTTCTGCAGACTTCCAGTCCCTCGTTATACCATCCCGAATCAGCGCAGCGCTGAGCCAGAATCAAACCGCAATGCAGATCCCGGGGGTTTTCGCGAAAATGCTTTCTCAGCTCTTCCATACACATCTCATCAGTCATAAACAGCACCGTTTTCCGTGAGAAGGTTATGCGCTTTGGGGCTGTAACTGTCCTCTATCAGCTTCGCTATATAAGCTCTGTCGGGCAGAAGATTGTCATCTGACCAGTTTTCGCCAACAATGATCTCCGACCATGCTTCACCATACAGAGAAAAAATCCGGCGCGATTTCAGATCACCGGCAATCACATGCTGATCATTCTTCATGAGCTGATGGAAGGAAGTGTTGTACACCTGAGTGATCCATCCATCTCCGAACATGATCGGCATATAGCTCAGAACATCTTTTCGGACAGGAATCATGCCGAAACTGGAGCATTCCTTGATCTGATTCTCATTTTGGGACAGAAAACACGCCAGCTTTGCTGAAAGCACGGGATCCGGCGAACGGGCCGGGATACCCCACCACCATCCTCCGGTCATAACCGCCTTACTCCCCACCCTCAGCGGCATCCCCATATCGTCAAGCTCCACGGAACAGGCCGAGGGCATAGTGGCAACCCCCATGTCTTCCGGATCCTCCAGATAGCCGAAGAGACTGTCCTTTCCGGTCCCGTGAATATGGAAACAGTCGCTTGCAGTGAGAAACGAAAGGTACACATCGTCATTTCCAAAGGCTCTCCAGAGATCGGAACTGGTCCAGTTCTGTCTCCACATGTCTGGATTGTAGATTCCCAGAGATGCATAAACAGCCTCCCAATAAAACATGTCAACCACCTCATCACCCTGCATTCCGATAATCGAGGATGTATCAGCACCGAGCTGAACGAGATGATCGATCTGCCGCAGGGTCAAACCCTTGTTCTCCCTCAAGGGATGTGCAATACGAGGCTGCATTCTGCCCCCCTGTTCCCTGCTGGCCCAAATCCACCCCAACACATAAATATCGTAGAAATCCCACTCCTCAGGATTCTCCTCCAGAATATAATTGGCAGGCAATCCGTAGCCGTTCACCCTTTTTATCGATTTGTCTATGGCATCTTTGCTCCGTCTCCAGGAGCGCAGCGCCTCGTTCACCTTGCTTTTGCGGTAAACGATCAGGCGGGTCTCGAATTCTCTGGGAACATAGTATTGTTTTCCATCCACTGCTCCCAGAGAGGTCAACAAGAGCTCCTGGTTGAATCTCTTGTTGCCGCTGACATCGAGAACAGAATCCATAACCAGAAGCTGAGTAGTTCCGGCGAACTGTCTGGCGACAGTGAACGGAACCTTTACAAGTCCAACACTTCCCGTATCAATGTCAATACTATTCTTTATGCCATCCGTATCTTCCACATTGATTATCTTTATGCGGCACCTGTTCCGGTTCTCGAACCGGGGCAGGATCTCTTTCTCCAGAAACCTCTGCTGGTCCTGACTCATAGGGGCCAGCACACTCAAATGAACCGGTGCTGCACAACCGGCCAGTAGAGCAAAAGTGCTGATAGCGAAGATAAGATACTCTTTTTTCATGCGGATTTTCCGATTATAACAGGGCCAATATATAATATCATAGAACGGAAACGAATGCAAGCTCATTCGAAAGGCTAATTGTAAACCTTGCATGTACTCTGTGGTCAAGAGGGCGCGCAGGTTTTATTTTCAGAAAAAAGATGCAGTACCCCGGAAGAAAAACTCATTTGAAAATTGGAAAGCATACATGGACAAGATCAGGCTCAAAGAACAGGTTGAAATAATCCGTCAGGCCTTCGGATACATAAACCGTTTCAACAACGAGACGTTTGTCATAAAAATCGACAGTTCACTTATATCAAATGATCTCTTCCCCGTTCTGATCAGGGATCTGGTGCTTCTGCACCGTATGGGTATAAAAATAATACTGGTCCCGGGTGCAAGAACAAGAATAGACGAAATCCTGAGGACATTCGGCACCGAATGTCCAACTGTAAATGGTGTGCGGATCTCGTCTCCCGAATCCATTCCATTCATAAAAATGGCGGCATTCGACGTATCCAACAAAATCATGACCATGCTCGCCGAAGAGGGCGCCAATGCGATAATCGGCAACTGGGTCAAGGCGAGAAGCATCGGAGTGATAAAGGGAGTCGATTTCCAGAATTCGGGAGTTGTGGAAAAGCTGCAGGTAAACATTCTTAAAAAAGTTCTGGATGAAGGTCTGATACCGATTTTTCCGAATATCGGCTGGAGCGCTAACGGCAAACCGTACAACCTGTCCTCAAACGAGCTTGCCTTCACCCTGAGTATACAGATGAAAGCGGCGAAACTATTCTTCGTCACCGACAGGGGCGGAATCAACTCCCAGGGATTCTCGCTGCCTGATGATGTGTTCGTCAGCGAGGACGGAACCATATCCCAACTCTCCGTGGTTCAGGCAGGCCAGTTACTCGACCTCAATCCCGGATCGACCTATAATGAACAAAAAGAGCTTATCTCCTATGCCTACCGGGCATGCAAAAAAGGAGTACGCAGAGTTCACATCGTCGAAGGCAGAATAGAGGGCATGCTGCTTCAGGAAATCTTCTCCAACCGCGGATTCGGCACCATGGTCTACTCCAACCAGCATGAAAATATCCGCCCCATGACAGTGGCGGACATCCCGGAAGTGCTCTCCATCATGCAGCCCAAAATAGATGAAGGGGTGCTTATTCCACGCACCTACCATGATCTGGCGGAGAAAATAAAAGACTATGCGGTATACGAAGTGGACGGCACACTGCATGGATGCGGAGCACTGCATCAGTACCCTGGACGCAAAGGCGAAATAGCGGCCATCGTCGTGGATGAAATGTATTCCAATATGGGAATCGGCCGCAAGATGATCTCCTATTTTCTGGAACAGGCGACCAAAATGAGACTGAATTCAGTTTTCGTGCTGACCACGCAGACAGCAGACTGGTTTCAGCAACTCGGATTCGTCAAAACGGATGTGAACGAACTTCCTGAGCAGAAAAAGGACCTTTATAACAGGAACAGAAACAGCCTTGTTTATAAATACCCCATTTCCGAACAACGCCCCACAAGTGGAATCCAGGGTGACTAATTCTCTCGAATGATGTTCCAAAAAGGATTACCCTCGTCATCCCTCAATCTCAGAACATTTTCCTCAAATCTGATCTCAACGGGCATGACGAATTCAGAACCTGAGAGGTACACCTTGCAGCCCTTCACTTCGATTTCATCTTTTTTGGGAAAACTGATGTCCTGGTTGAGAACATACCAGGCAGGGCCTAAATGGACATTTACGTCACCTTCGCTGGTGGAAAGAACAAGCTGGATTCCCACCCCCATATCGGGCATCGGTGTCACCGTATCGATTTCAGTCACTTTTCCGGAATAGTTCCTCAGATCAAAGGAACTGAAAAGCTGTTCGTAGCGGGTATCAACCCCCCAGCCATCACTGCCCCGGAATTTCATCTGGCCCTGAGCGGAATGAAAAACGCCCAACGCCAAAGCCAGGATACAGACCAGTTTTGTTGCATTCACATTCATCCTCCTTTGAATACTTCCTTCCAAAATAAAATCCGGTCTCAATTCAATACAAAAAGTTAAACCCCATTTTTTGAGTTCATTATTGTCTCACCCGAACGAATACCATGAATCTGGTGTCGCAAGGTCAGAAATTTTTGCAACTACTGCTCACAACAGAGCCGAAAACCGAAATCAAGAATAACCTTTTCCGAATGTTAGCTAAAAATTATACTTATATTCTACTTTCATTCGGCAGAATCGAAACTTCAGTACCATTACCGCCGTGTGCAATCGGCAAAACCTTGAAATCTAACCGCGGTTGAGTCACAGAGTGTGATGTTAGGTCCTTTCAACTGCCATAACCTGGAGAACAGATATGAACCAGTTTGTATATGCCGATCTTCTGAAGAAAGCAGTGGAAACCTACAGTCACAAGAGCTGTCTTCATATAAAACGAAACGGAACATACAAAAGCTGGAGTTTCGAGGATTTCCACCAGGACCTTAACCGCCTTACCCATATACTGCGCAAACAGGGGCTCAAACGGGGAACAAACGCCGTAGTAATCGGAGAAAACTCCCCGGAATGGGTGATTGCCTACCACAGCATCCTACTCACGGGTGCGTGCACTGTACCTATCGATCCAAACATCCCCGCATCAGAAATAGAGGAGATAGTTCAGACTGTAGAAGCCAGGGTAGTCTTCTGTTCCAAAGTCTATGTGAAACTGTTTCGCAAATTGAAGGAAAAATACTCCTTTCTGGATAAAGTGGTGATTTTCGACAGCGAAACGAAGGAAAAAGAGATCTGCTTTGACCAATATCTCTCCAACGGTAACCCTCAAAAAGAAGCTTTCTCCAACCGGTTCGAGCCGGATGACCCCATGGTGATCATTTTCACTTCCGGCACCACAGGCCGGGCCAAAGGGGTTATTCTCACTCAGAAAAACTATACAGCCGTATCACGCCATGCCATTCCCAGAATGAATCTCGACAGCCGGGACACATTCCTTGCAGTCCTGCCGCTGCATCATGTATTCGGTTTCGCCGCCTGTGTGGCCGGCCCGGTCTGCGGCGGCATGGACGTAGTGTTCGTACCCTATGTCAAAGGTCCGCTCATTATAGAAGCACTGAAGGACAAGGGGGTAACCGTACTTCCGGCTGTACCTAAAATGATCTCTCTTTTCTATGAGAGTGTGATGCACAATGTGAAAAAGAAAGGCCCGGCCGTTGCCACCATGTTCACGGGGATGAAAACCATTTCCGCAACACTGGGCAACACCATGGGCGATTCCTTCAGAAGAAGCCTGTTCTCAAGTGTGCATAAAGGGTTCGGCGGAAAGCTCAAACTCATCATTTCTGGTGGCGCCACCCTGGGCAAACGGTACTGGAATGGTTTCAGACAAATGGGATTCAACATCGTGGAAGGATACGGACTCACCGAAACATTCGGCCCCATCACACTTTGCCCCGGTTCTGAGCCGCGGCTGGGCTCGGTTGGACCGGTTCTTCAAGACAACGAAGTGAAAATCGATGACCCGGACAGCTCCGGGATCGGAGAAGTTCTTCTGAGGGGAAGCTGTGTTTTTGCAGGTTACTACAACAACGATGAACTCACCGAAGAAGTGTTTGATGAGGAGGGGTGGTTTCACACAGGCGACCTGGGCAGAATCGACAAGGACGGCTATCTTCACATCATGGGCCGGAAAAAAGACCTGATCGTGCTGGACAGCGGCAAGAACGTCTATCCCGAAGAACTGGAGGATCATTACGCAGCATCCCCCCTCATAGAAGAAATCGCTGTTTTCGGTATCAAGCAGGGAGAGGGTGAGATTGTGGCTGCAGCCATTGTTCCTCAAAAAGACATAAGAAAGATGCATACAGTATCCCGAGCCACAGACATGCTTTATGAAGAACTGGTGCGGCTCGGCAAAAATCTTCCTGTCTACCGCCGAATCACCGATTTCGTCACCGTTTACCAGCCCCTTCCCCGTACAACTACCCGGAAGCTGAAAAAGCCCCTGATAATCAAACTCTACACTTCCATCAAACGCAAGTCAGGAAACCGCCCCGTTGCCGAAGAACAGCTTTCCGTTCTGGAAATGGCCCTGATGGAAACCGATGAGTTCAAAGGTGTTGTGGAGGCGATCGTCAAAACCTCGCCCAAGGTGGAGAGATCAATCATCAATCCCCGATCCCACCTGGAAACAGACCTGGGACTTGACTCCCTAAACAGAATTGAACTTCTGAGTCTTATCGAAAAACGTTTTACCATGGCCATTACCGAGGAAGTTTTCGATAAAATGGAGACAGTAGCCGATCTGGTTTCCATGGTCAAGGAGAGAATGAACAGCGGAGAAGCGGCCGTGACCTCTGTTGAACGTGTCATGGATCTTAAGGAGCGGATACTTGCCGAGGCACCCGATACAGCATCTCTTCAGAGGCAGACCAGCATGGTTCACAAAACGGTCGGTCCATCCCTGATCCGAATAGCCGGAAAGTTTCTTAACTTCAGCAGCCATGGATTGGAACTTATCGACTTTTCCCAGAAGCCCTTTATTATCGCGGCCAACCACTGCAGTGTGTATGACGCCTTCTGGATTCTCAATTCGCTCCCCGACGAAGTGCGGGAGAACACTTTCTATTTAGGTGATAAGGAAGCTCTCAGATACCCCGCACTCCCCTATTACCTCCACCGCCCCAACATGCTCAAGCTGAGCAAGGGAAACGACCCCATAGAAGTTCTGAAGATTTCGCTTTCGGTTCTAAAGGGAGGCAGAAACCTTCTGGTATTCCCGGAAGGAATGCTCAACACCTCGCCGGTTCCAGCTGAATTCAAATCCGGAGTGGGAATGATTGCCCGGGAAACGGAAAGCGCAGTGATCCCAGTTCGCATAACTCTGGGCTCTTCAGGACCTTCAGCCAAAAGTTCCGTTTCAGCGACTCCGGTACTAAAATTCGGCAGCCCCTTCAGAGTCAGTGATGCTGTGAGAGAGGATAAACTGAAGCACAACTGTGCGGTGGAGGAAATATCGGCCTATATCCGCTCGGTGATCACGGATTTGGGTTGATGCGGGCACCATCCCGAAAATCTCTCACTTAGACCACCCCGGAGGTGCGCTGTGGCTACTGCACAACATCATCACCTCCGGGGAAAACTTCAGATTCCCATACCCTTCTCCACAAGTCTGTGAACGTCTCCCCGCCTCTCTCAGCCCGCTTAAACCCGTATTTCTGCACTGATTTTTCACATTTCCCATACAGGAAACAGTTAAAGCCAGGCTTTACCCGTAATATTTAAGGGCTAATGCGGACAACAAAGTTTTTAGCATAAAAACAGGTAATTAAAAGGAGGTCTGATATCATGCAGTACTCAGCAATACTCATGAGAGTGGAATCTCTGCCGTTTGTGGAAAACGAGCAGAAAGCCGATGCGATGATCAAATCGGTATTGGGTCACCTGGCAAGCCGGATGAATGAGGAAGAGGCAAAGCAGTTTACCAAAGATCTGCCCAAGCCGCTTGGTATAAATGAACTCCGGGGCCATCAGATAAACGTCACAACGATATCTCTTGATCAGTTTGTAAGTGATCTGAAAGAGCAGTTCAAGATATCGACCGATCAGGTCCAGAGCCTTATAAGGGCAGTTCTCCATATAGTGAAGGAGGATACTCCTTCTGATCATTTGAAGCATTGGCAGGAGGGGTTGCCATCCGAATGGGCTTCGATGCTTGAAAATGCATGAAGCCGCAGAGAGGCCGAAGCTCAGTCGCAGTTCCGGCCTCTTTTAAAGCGGTTATATACCTGTCTTCTCCGGGGGATATGGTACAGTTCTTGATAGTTGAAGGGTTCAGAAAAGACCGGAAGCAGTGAGCCCGAAATTATTTGGTTTGCAAAGCTGAAAATTCTTGCCAGAAATACTGCTCCGGTAGTATTATTGACATCATCATGCAGTCTTTACAATTCAAAGAACGGCAGTAATGCAGAAAAGGAGTGTTTTTCATGAATCTGATCAACGCCTGTACAAAAGGGTTGGCTACAGAGGCGAAACAGGCTGTGAACGAAGGGGCTGATATCAACCAGCAGGACAGTTCGGGCAGGACACCGCTGATTGAAGCAGCCTGGAGCGGAAGTACCGAGATTGTCGAATTTCTTCTGGAAAAAGGTGCTAACGTCGATGCTTCGGACAAAAGCGGCTTTACGGCCCTGATGAGGGCAACCGAAGAGGGGCATGTTCCAGTGGTTTCCATGCTCTTGCTGAAGGGAGCGAATGTCAATTGCCGTGGCTATGTAAAAGGAACCACCCCCCTGATGCTCGCCGCGGAGAAGGGTTGTGTCAAAATAATCGATATGCTCCTGGAACGAGGTGCCAACATCAATGCTGTAGACCTGTATGAGGAGACCGCACTGGCACGCGCCTACCGGACAAATCAGGACAAAGCTGCCGAACTGCTCGAATCCAGAGGTGGAAGAGGCAGAATGGAACGCAGCAGCTACTCCCACGCAGACAGGGAAATCCGCCATATTTCCAAATCATCTCTGCCTAAATGGACTGCCGCTCTACAGGATTTGGAGGATGAGGAGGAATCAGATTCAGAATTCAGAGAAGAACAATGAGCTTCTGTTACAATTTTCTCCGCAGAAGCGCGGGTCCTCAAACCGCGCTTTGACTTCTTTTTCAGGCTCCTAGCAGGTCACAGTTCCGGTCGAAATTCCGGAGTCGGTCGGAAGAAGCATTGGCGTAGCAGTAAACGCACTCATGAGGGCACGTGTTGTAGCGTCCGATATCCTTGCTTTTCATGCAGCCGCATTCTTTGCGCTGCCCGGTGTCCCTGAGTCCCTTGCGAAAAGAATCACTTCCGAAAAGATCCGGATGCCATTGCGGATTCAAAAACCTCATCAGCTCATAATCATGGGAAAACACCTCCGCCACATGCCGCTCATCAATGCATCTCCCCCTGGAAATTCCCAACCCGGAAAAGTCTCTCTTTTCCGCACATGTACAGAATTCCAGATTCCAGGATGCAGCCATATGTTTTACAGCAGCCATTATGAGTTGAGACTGAGATTCAGTGACTTCGTGAAATGTGAATGCCTTCCGCCTGCTCCTCTGAACAACTTTGGGATAGGGGCTGAGAAAGCTGACAGTCAGGCGGGATGTATACTGATGAATTAGTGAGCCCACTCGATTCACCTTCTGGATAAGCTTATCCGGAGTGATTTCTTCGCTGATTACCAAAGGGTCGAAACGCCACAAAACTCTTTGCCTGCCAATCCGTTCTGAAAGAGAAATAAATGAGTCCACTCTACGGGCAAGCTCGGGAACGTTCGGCTCCAATTTCTCATGGTCGTAATCGTTAAGAGTGATATGGAAAAAATAATTCAGCCCCAAACCTTCGATTTCATCCAGAAAAGGGAAAAGTGGTTCAGGATTTTTCGACCAGAACACAAGCAGTCTTGTCCTGCTGAAAGATACGTACTGGGAAGCACCGTTGAAGGGATTCACCCACCTGGCGTATCCGGCCTTAAGCCTGTTCATTAACCATTGCGAGTGAAAAGCGGGTATGTCAGTTGCACGGCTTGCGGATACTACAACCGGAGCAACGGCGCTGACTACCTCTCCCTCACCAGTACGGATATCTACCCTGTCCCACTGCACCGTCACGATCTCATTTCCATTCTATGAATCCGGTTACTAAAAGCAGTACAAATATTGGTTCTGTCATGAGATATATTATGATTCAAACCACCAAAAAATAGCACATTCGACAAAAGATGCCAAAAACCGCACTTATAATAAATCCCTACATCTTTGATTTCAAACTGTATGACGAATGGATGCACCCGACCGGGCTTTATTTTCTAATCCACTACCTGCAGGAAAGCGGATTTGAAACCCACTACATCAACTGCCTTGAACGCCCCGGTACAACCAGAAAAAAACGCTACAACACAGGAGACTTCCCCTGGACAGAAATAGAAAAGCCCGAACTGTACAATTCCGTTCAACGCAAATACAAAATGTACGGAATCAGCCCTGATGATTTCAAAACCAAGCTGTCCCGGATTCCCTCTCCCGATGTAATCTGCGTGGGAAGCATGATGACATACTGGCTTCCGGGAGTGAGCGAAACCATCCGGCTTATCCGATGTGTTCACCCCAAGAGTCCCCTCGTGGTAGGCGGAATAGCGGCTCAACTCTTCGGTGATTACGTTGCAAAAAGTCATCCGGACATAGTTCTCGCCCATAAAGACTGCGAAATCGCGGGCATTCGCTTCTCCAACAGGATTGCGGACCAGAACTGGACTCCCGGCCTTATTGCCGGTATCAAAGCCGCCGGAAATGTGCCTCACGGACCGGTGCTGACCAGCTTGGGATGTCCTCTGTCGTGTTCATACTGTGCCTCCAAAAAACTTCAGCCCCGCTTTACACACCGCCCGCCCGGCCTGGTTTCACAAGAAATTCATTTCATGAGCGATAGCCTGCATATAAGGGATTTTGCTTTCTATGATGATGCATTGCTGGCAAAAGCGGAGGGTTCTTTATTCCCCCTGGCAGAGAAACTAGGTAATCTGAAAAACAAGCTCAGATTCCATACACCAAACGGACTCCATCTTAAATACCTGAACCGCAAAGTTCTCGACTGTCTGAAATCACTAAACGTTACCACTCTCCGTTTCGGCTACGAAACCGCTATGAACCGCTATAGAAACAGCACTGACGGAAAAATCACTTCATCTCTGCTACAGGAGAAAACCGCGCTCCTGCGAGCAACCGGTTTTGTCAGGAATGTTGGAATTTATCTGATGGCAGGTCTTCCGGAACAAAAACCAGAAGACGTTCTGGAGGAAATGGATAAGGTATCTTCCTGTGGCGTGATGGTGAAACCGGTATTCCTCTCTCCCGTTCCGGGAACACCTCTTTTCAATGTCTATTCAAAGCAGTTTCCTCAACTTCTGGCAGATCCCTTATGGCATAATGATACCTTTTTTATTACCAAACTGCCCGGGTGGAATAGCGATGCCATGGAAAAGGTGCGTAAGAAAGCAAAGGAACTAAACTGCAGTCTGAGCTGAAGAATCGGTGAACTCCCGCATTCCGTTCCATCCCCAATTTCTCTGAGCCTCAGCGCAAAGAAGAGGAAAGAACAGGAGAAACTCCCGTTCGATCTCACCGGTATACTTACAGAGGTCGCCGTAGCAAGCTTCCAGTTTCCGTGCGTAATTGTAGCGTTTATCCATTCTTCCAAGCACCTCTTCCACACCCTCCAGAGTTTCATAAACCCGCAGGACATCATAGCGCATCAGGTTGGAAAGAAAGAGCAGAAACGTTTGGGGCAGATCAGATGAAGGGGAAGAAAAAGAGTTGTAGACATCTTCAACAAAGTGACCGAAATCGTGAAAGCTGAAAAGATTCCAGTTGCGGATCAGCAGGTGATCGAAAAAGACATCCAATGCGACTCTGGAGAAGTGACGGTGTTTGGGAAAAAGCAAAGACGCCGCGACTTTCACATGATCATTAGTATCAGTGAACCGGTCAATCAACCTGTGTGAGAGCACACCGGCTGCGACGCTGTCGTTATAGTGGTCATGAAGTTCTGCATTGGGAATAGAGGTGAAGTCCCCAAGCAGACTGCCTATTCTGAAATCCGGCTCGGGATTTGAAAGAAAAAGATGAGCTAGAAAATTCATATTCCGGGATTCTGAATCCTGATCGAAAGGTGTACCTTAAAAGATACTCAAACGCACACCGTTCAACAAAGATAAGGCTCAGTCACTGATTCAATTTCAGCCGAACAGGCCAGTTTGCAGTTTCCCAGAGTATCTAATCCGCCATACTTAATACTCCCCCGCCAGATCATGGTCATTTTGTTCTCATTTTTATTTATCACCACAGTCTGCAGAAAAGGTGTCAACTGTTGGGAGCCCTCACCTATATTAATAACCAGTGCCGGGCTGGCTGCCGGCAGTTGGAACTCGAAATCAGAATAAACCGGATCAAGATATCTGAGTTGTACTGTTTCGTTTCCAGATAGAAGCTTACCCCACAGTCCCTCGGAAGCCCCCTGATAAAACCGCATATCCATCCTGGGCGATTCATCGTTTGAAACTTTTGTGTCTTCAGAAAGGATTCCCGCATAGGTGTAACGGGGATAGAAATCCCGGCGTGTCCACCCCAACGAACTCGGCCGGGGTGCTTTAGACCACTTTCCTGGCGCTGCAACAACCGCATTGTCTCCCGTCAGAAGATTTTCAGGGTCCTCGAGATTGGGAAGTGCCACAGTTCCCGCTTTTCTTATACACTCCCTGAGCACAAAACCTCTTCCGATCGAGTTGGGGCTAAAAACGACCGGTGTGCCCTTTCCGGTTCGGGTGATTCCTCCATAGGCGTTTCTGTATCCCAGTTCTATTGATTCGAAAGGCTGCGGTTCACTGATTACCACTCCCCGGAAAGGTCGCCACTCCATTGTCCGATTTCCGAACACCCTGACATTTTTGGACAGAGGCCCCACCTTGACTGAACAATCGAGCTGATATGCTTTTTTCCCCCGAGGAGGATACACAGATCCTGTGACCACACAATCCGTGGACAATTTGCAGGCGACAAGATCTGATTCGGCATGGACTTCAGAAAACTGCGGAGCAGCCGGATCGGCATACACATCCGAATTCACCAGAGGAATCTGCTGTTCGGAAAGTGAGACTCCACCTTGTGCGATGTCAAAAGTGATTTTCGCCAGTACTGAGAGTATCGGTAAACCTTCCCGATCATAACCCGGAACAAAAGCGGAACAACATCTCATAGTTCCTCCCGTTCAGTTGATGGACACTACCCCCCCCTTCAGGGCAGCAAGTCCTTTCCCCTCCACCTCGGCAGTACCGCCGCTCACCTTCACAGCCACATCCCCTCTGATTTCAGTTGTTGCGGCACTTATTTTGGCCCCAGCACTCCCTTTCAAAGCAAAATCCAGAGCATTAAGGGTATGACTGCCTGAAGCCTGCTCCTTGATATTCGATCCTTGTATGTTCAGATCCAAAGCTGCATTCAGTTCCAATGAACCACCGGCCTCAGCATGAACATTTGCACCTTTTATCGAGACATCTTTTTCAGCACTGATCTGGATTTCTCCCTTCGACTGCAAGAGAAGTTTTCCTCCCGCATCAAGAACCACCCTGTTCATGCCGTTACTGTCGGCAAGAAGAACACACTTCTCATTATCATCCAGCTTGAGAGTGTTTCCACTTGCGGTACGTACGGTTACGTTTTCCTTCTCATCGTTGATTTCAACAGTATGCCCTTTAGCGGAAGTGATTGAAATCCCGCACTCACCACTTTTGAAGTTCATAGTCATGTGATGATTTCCGGCATCCACGGTCACCCTGTCATTTTCATCATCCAGTACGATTCTGCAATCAGAAGCAGTTTTGACCGACACAGTTTTCTTTTCATCATCCAGAACCATTTCCTGTTTTCCGGAGCTGGACATCCGCACTTTCTGTTTTCCTTCCGCATCATCCATCAGAAGCTCGTTTCCTCCTCCCGTACGGATCATGTTCTGATGCCTGTTTTCCTTTCTTACGGGAGATATTGTACTCGCATTCGGGACCGTACCCAGGCCCAGCGGCTTGTTGGGATCACCATCGATACAAGCAAGAACCATTTCAGCACCCTGTCTGGAGGGAAAATGGAATCCGTAATCAGCTCCGCAGGACGGCTGAGAAAGTCGGATGTCTTTTGAAGCTCCGTAGGCAGGTGAACCGGAAACATCAAAAGGCATTCTCACCCGGTACCTTCCCAATTCGTCGACAGTAGCATAGCTTTCCCCCAAAGCTTCTATAGGTGCCGTTATCACACCGTGCATTCTCGGAGTGAAGGCACGCTTCTGCGGCAAAAACAACTCCTCACTGCTGTCAAAACAGCTGAATCTGTTTCTGTAGGTGAAAACCGGATTTCCATTCTCCCCGAGAAAACCGCCTTCGTGATACACTGAAGAGATGAGATACTTGCCTCTTTTCCTCCAAGCATCCGATTCATTCTCTGTAACAGAAAGCAAGAACTGATTTCCCGCTCTGAAAGCATTGCAGTTGCCCTCTCCCCCAAGGCTGAGATTGGAAAGACGGAAGCGTTTCGCAGATAATTGAGAAAAAAACTGAGCTTCTTCAATGCCTTTAACCGCACCACCGTAATCGTAAACCGATCCGCAGTGACCTTCGCTTATCTGCTGATTGAATTCGGGAGCCCTTTCCGGTGTACGGTAATTGTAAGATCGTACACTGACATTCCGGGGCAGCATACTCGATTCTTTGTGAAAAGAAATGATGGAATCCGTGAATTCCCCAAGCGCTTCCTCACTAAAGCCTGAACTTCTTACAAATGGAATCGACCCATGATCAATGAGCCTGAAACGGGAATACTGATCGGTGAAAACCACCTTTTCCTCAGGAATACCGGAGTCACTGCTGTTTTCAAAAAAGAACCATATGCCGTAAAGCTCCAGAAGTCGGCAAATGAAATTCAAATCCGTCTCCTGATACTGAACACAATACTTAAGCTGAGGATACTGATTTCCTATTTCAAAGCTGCAGTATTCTCCAAACCCTGCGGATTCCACTACACTTCGTACTATTTCCACCACCGACAGTTTCTGGAAAACTCTGCTGCCGAAATTCATACCGAGCTGAAACAGGCGAGGCACAAGACGCAGGTGATACACGGCCTGATCACCCCTGTGCTCCACTACCCTGAACCTGGATACGACTCCGCGGTAGGAATGAGAGCTGCCCTTGCACATCATTCTGAATTCACAGGGCTGCGCGACAATCCTTTCTGAACAGACATCTTTACAATCAGAACGAACGTGAATATCAAATCTGTAAGGAGAAGAGATGCGGTCCAGACCTGAAAATTTGGAAACAGAAAACGTACTCTGGGGATAACTACCGCAGATAAGAAAGAAGCGCGATTCGTTTGCTTTGTTCCGATTCACTCAGCACCTGCCCCTTACGTTAAGGTTAAGATCTGCTGTAGGCAGCCCCAGCTTGAAAGCTACCTACTCTGATTCTTTAAACGTCAAGAGAGACAAACACAGTCAGTAGAGAAAAAAGGGAATGCGGAAAATTTGAAAGAAACGAAATTAAAAACCGGCCATGACAGATATCAGCAGAGCCGGTATGTAAAGATCTGAATAAAACTGAAACGCCACGTCGAGTTTCAGATCCACATTGTCCATCTTTGTGGCCATCCCGGCACCCAGGGAAAGGGTGTTCATGTTGCTTTTCTGGTAATCGTCATCGCGATTTCCCCTGAATATTTCAACCCCCTTCTCCAGATCCTTGACGCTGAAGCCGTAACCGGCTCTGAAGAAGAAATTATTTATGGGGGTCAGTTCGAATCCGGGTCTGAAATTCAGATAATCGCCAATTCTTTTTTCCACATCGAGGGCAAGGCGCAATTTAGGAACGTGACGGGGAACAAAGGAAAGCCCCGCACCGAAACCGGTGGGCAGGGAATACTTTTCCGAATCAGTGCCACCATAACCGGACCGCATAAAGCCGAGATTGCGGATAACGGCTCCGCAAACAAGACGCATTTTGGAAGAACGATACTGCACACCACCATCCACCGCGAATCCATCAGCGGAATAGCTGAGCTCATCAGTTCCCAGATGGTTGTAGACACCCTTCAGAGTAACACCGACCGAAACTTCTTCGGAATAAGTCCGGGCCCAGCTTACTCCGCCCGTAGCATAATTGCTTCTGGCGAAAAGGCCGGTATTCTGTCCATTTTCGTTGATCTGTTCGAAATCGCCGCTGGTGAGAGCTGTAAGGTTGGCTGCCACAACTCCGTAGGATGTGGGATGAAGATACGCAAGCGGTCCGCCCCACACATCCATGATGATCTGACGGTATCCACCCATGACCTGTTTTCTTTCTACAAAACCGATCGAAGCCGGATTGGACAGAAAGCCGTAAATATCATTAGGCACTCCAATACTTGCATTTCCCATCCCGACAGAACGCGCATCGTAATTCAGGTTGAGAAAAGGAAAGGCGACAGTTCCGGCGTCAGGGTGCTGAGCCTGGACATATCCGCTCAACACGGCTGCAAACAAAATGATCTTCAAGTACCTCATAGATATTTACCCGAATCTATTACTGAGCCGTGACGTCATCGTACTTAATAGAAATATAGTTCCTGCTATCATCTCTAATAGTGATTTCACGTGCCAAGCCCTGCTCAAAATTGCTGAATCGCACAGAAAACTTACTTCCCTTGTTGTTGTATTGAAACCTGATAGTCTGGACGTTACCGCTTCTGCGCCCGACCTGCGCCCGTATCATCAGAGAATCGGACTGCCACACTGCCACCGCATCGGCGTTATCATGAGTCAGATCATCTGGCTTTTTTTCCAACTCCCCGGCACTCAGAGGCATTCTGCCCGTCAGAAACCGGATGAACTGCCTGAAGGTAAAATAACTCCCCCACCGAAATGGAAGGGTCTCCATTTTTTCATCCAAAGCAAACAGATACAAATCATCACTCATCAGTATCCGCCCCCGACTGCCATCCGCCTCAATGGAAGCCACCTGCGCTCCAAACGGAGAATAGATATGGGCTTTGAGCACATCTGCAGAATCCCACAACACATCAGCCTTTCCACTGTTCCGTCTGCCCTTCTGCGAAACGATCAGATCACCGGAACCCACGAACTTGTCGAGATCATACCTGATTTCAGAGAAGGGTTCCAATGCGGAGGATACAGAATCGTGATTCAGACGAGGTGGTTTGGTACAGCCTGCAAGAAACGCAACCAGCACAGCCCCGATAAAGAGAAGAAAACGGGAGATCAACTCACCTCCTTCCCTTCTGGATGATCTTTTCGATTTCACTCAAACGTTCACGGATCCGGTCGGCTTCGGGCGATTCAAGTTCAAGACTTTTTCTGTAAGCATCCGCCGCGGAAGAATACTCGTTGAGCTTAAAGAGGATATCGCCCAGATGGCTGAACAGAACCGGATCATCATCCAGTTTCGAAATAGCTTTTTCCATGTACTCGTGTGCTTCGTCATATTGGCCCATCTGATACAGGACCCAGGCGTAGGAATCCAGGTATGCGCCATTCTCGGGCTCTTTGTCCAGCGCGTTCTCTATCAGCAGCCTGGCGCTGTCCAGATGCACTCCCTTTTCAGCCCACATATAGCCCAGATAGTTGGATGCGGCAGCATCATCCGGCCGCAGCGACAGAACCACCCTGAATGCATCGGCCGCTTCTTCTATCTTCTTTTCCCTCTCGAGAGCACTTCCTAATTCAAACCAGGCGTAAAAATCAGTGGAATCAATCTCCACAGCCTTCCTCAATGCCGCGGCGGCTTCGCTGTGCTTTTTCTGCATATTGAGAGCATACCCCTTGAACCTCCAGGCAGGGCCGGACTGGGGAAAAACGGACAGATACCTTTCGACGACCTGAAAAGCTTTCTCCGCATTCTTCTCCTGAATATGAAAATAACAGTACTCCCGCCAGAGTTCCTCGTTGAGCGAATCCAGCTCCAGCGCACTTTCGAATCCGGAACTGGCCTCTTCATGACGGTCAGTTTCGGAATAAATGAGGGCACGATAATAATGCAGTTCGGAATCTTCCGGTTTTTCCTCAACAAGCTCATCCAGTATCTTCTCCGCTTCTTCAAACTGCTTGTCGTGAAAAAGCAGAAACGCCAACCCCCGACGGTAAACAGCACCGATCTCCTCAGAAGCCACAAGTTTCTTGTAAACAGCAATGGCTTCCGGATACTGACCCCTGACAATATGGATGTGGGCGATGGATCTCAGGGACTCCTCATTAAGAGAATCGATCTCCAGTGCGGCGTTGTACAGTTTTAAAGCCCTGGTAGTATCGCGGGTAAGATACTCAAGTGTTCCCGTGACGGAAAGCACCTCCGGACTCTCGGGGAAATTCCTGAGAAGCATCGTGGAGAGACTCTCGGCTTCGGCAAAACGCTTTTCAGCAATGTTGAACTGAACAAGTTTCACTCCGATCCCCACCGAATTGGGATTTCCGGCAAAGAACTCTCCAAACTTTTTGTACGCCCTCTCCTTCTGCCCCATCGATTCATACACAAGGCCCAGAGAATAAATCTCCTCCTCGGTCTTCTCCTCGATGAGCTCAAGTACCTCCGCAGCCTTGGCCATTTCCTCCATACCCAGATAAACCGACGCAAGCTGCCTTTTCTCCTCGTTATCCAGATCGGATAGTTGCCTTTCGCCTTTGATGAGAATGAGAGCTTTAGCGAAGTTTTTGGAACCAAGATACCTGCTCAGCAGAGTCTTGCGCAGAAACTCTGATTCAGGATCATACTCGTAAGCCATTTCGTAAAAACGCTCGGCGATCTGAAACATACCCTGCCGCTCGTAATCCCTGGCCTGAATGAAGAAATCATGCGCTCTGTTCAAGCGCTCCGTCTCGGAGGTGACATCGACAGATTTTATCACGGGGAAACGATGCGCGGCACATCCCGTCAAAAAGGAAATGGCGACGATTCCAACCAGCACGAGAGTGAATGAGACCTTCTTTCTCTCTGTACATTCAATCACTTGTACCCCGTTTCGAGTATTGAGTGCAGATTACGCAACCAGCAAAGATTTATTTTGAAACAACCGCTTTCAAAAACAACCAGCTGCTCAACGAATCACCGACACCACTATGTCGACATAGCTGTCCAGCGCAGCTTTCGCTCCAGGCGACACGGACTGGGAAATCACCGTCCCGGGCACCAGAGAAGAGCTGTTCTGATGGGTGATCTTTCCCACCTTCAGGCCACTTTCCTTGATCTTCTCGCGGGCTGCGGAAAGGCTCTCGCCCACTATATTGGGAACCTGCGCGTGAGTGGGTCTGTGCCCCCGGGAGACGATCAGATCAACCTTCATCGACCGGGAAATCGTGGTTCCTCCGGGAGGATAAGCATCTATGACCACATCCTCGGGATAACTGCTGGAATAGTTCTTTTTCACTTTCCCCAGTGCAAAACCGTACTTTTTTAGCTCTATTCTGGCCTGACGTTCGGAAAGCTGTTTCACCCTCGGAATCGCCGCGATCTCCTTGCCTCTGCTTACGGTTACAGCAATTTTCCTGCCTTTTTTCACCTTTAAGCCAGATTCGGGAAACTGGTTGATTATGGAACCGTCCGGAATACTGTCGTCGAATTCCCGGCTGCGGACTTCCGTAAGCAATCCCACGCCGTACAACTCATGACGCCCCTCATCATAGGTGAAACCTTTTATGCTGGGAACTTCTACCATATCCCTGTTCACGCCGACGATATTGGGCATGATCGCCCTGTCCACGACAAATATTCCGATAAAGAATCCTGCTACACACAAAATTAAAGCCGCAGGCACATAGACTTTCCAAAAAAGACCAACTGGAATGCTAATCGTATAACTTTTCTTCATTAAGAATCACCATCTTCTTTCTATCTATATGAATGTAACGCTTTTTCTGAAGCTGCGAGAGTACCCTGGAGACTGTCTCCCTGCTGGTTCCGGCCATATCAGCAATAATCTGATGAGTAGGCCTGTTCTCTATCACTACCATTCCGTCAACTTTACTGCCCTGCTCCCTTCCCATCTGCAGCAGTACCTCCGCCACCCTTCCATACACGCTCATCAAGGAGAGAGTGTTGATGTGACGGTTGGATTTTCTGAGCCGCCGCGACATCTCTATCAGCATATGTATGGTGATCTGAGGATATTCCCGCAACACCTGCAGGAAATCTCTCCTATACAGCATAAGCAGTATGCATCTCTGAGCCGCAATGACCGAAGCACTTCGGGGCTCGCCATCCAAGATCGCCATTTCCCCGAAAAACTCCCCCCTCTTCAAAGTGGCAAGAATTGTCTGCTTCCCCTCTGAAGAGAGTATGGCAACATGTACCAGACCTGTCGCGATAATGAAAAAGGTGTGAGAATCATTATCATCCTCCCGTAAAACCACCTCTCCCGGACTGAATTCCCGCGCCACCATAACAGAGCATATGGTCTTGCGCTCACGGGCATTCAGGTTACTGAACAGTGGAACTTTGGAGGCCAGCTCCTCAATCTCATCTGGAGTCATATTCAGATACTCCGTTTCAGTTGCACTTTATCTCTACCGCCAGTTCGAACCGACGAGCTATTTAGGGAAAATAGTTTCATACTTAAGTGAAATGCTAACTCAACAATCACAAAAAAAAGGGAGCAGCAGCTACTCCCTTCAAAATCAGAACAGATCAGCAGAAAATCTCTACTCAGCAGTCCTTACGGGAAGGTCATCCCTCGAAAGAGTCGGATCGTTGAACGGCTCGGGGGGCTTCTTCAGAAGAAAATAAGACAATAGACCAACCCCCAGACTGCCCAAACCGACTCCGGACCACAAAAACACTGTGGGAAATCTGTCCTTTTGAACATAGTTGGCGACCTTTTCCGGATCGGTTGTCCACTTGTATTTAAAAGAAATTATGTCCTGATCATCGCTGACCGTGAATACCGGTATCTTTTCCAGATTGAAGGTAACCTGTATCTGGTCATGCCACTCCGGGTTGAGTCCTTCGATCTCCGCATTCGCATCAACCTGAGTCTCCTCAATTTCAAAACCGGTAATGGGATCTTCTTTGATTGTGGTGACAGGAGAGGAGCCTGTTCGGGTGTCATTGAACTCGAACACGAGTTGTTTGTTCTTGTGATCCACCTCATAGAAATAATTGGAAGGATTGTCTCTGAAAATAAAATAGCAGGTGATGACTTTCTCGTCAGAACTCGCCCCTTCCTCTGTTGTAACCTGAACACCCTCGATTATCGCATTCTGGAACTGACTTTCACCTTTTTTTTCATTTCTTTTGATTTTCACATAATCAAACGCTCCGGAACTGCCGAAATTATCCTCCACTGAGGCATCTTCAGATTCTGAGTCGTATGCCGGTTCCTGGGCTACCGATTCAGTACTGTAGGAAGAATCCTCTCCGTAGCCCGGAGTACTCTCACTATCGTATGCAGGCTCTTCCTCTGTGGCAGCGGATTCTGTTTCCCCGTATGCCGGCTCCTCGGCTGTGTA
>JBKHHW010000234.1:0-4267 GCA_046538945.1 Chitinispirillaceae bacterium
CCGACAGAGTGATGCAGCTTAACATACAGTTTTTTCCCAAATCGGATGAAAAGGATATCGGATGATGGACTTTCGCCGGATAGTTTTGTTTTTTGTTCCGCTTGCTGCATTTCTGTTTTACGGGTGCAGTTCTCCGGAGGTGGTTTCCGGCGGGGGGGATGACTTCCCCAACTCGATGCAGGTTCTGGGAGCCAGGGTCGCCGAAAATCTGGAAAAGGAGTGGAACACCCCATCTGGAGAGATCGATCACGATGATATGATCAAAGGAACCGGAGAAATCATGAACATTCCTTCCGTGCTCGTCAAGCGCACCGGTACCGGAACAGCCGCCGCCGACTCGAGTCACTTCCAGATTACAGGCGAATTCCTAAGGGTTTACCATCGGACCGATTCCACCGTAGTCATCGACACCATCTACTATGAAATCAGTGGTGACGACACGCTTCTTGTGAAGAGGTGCGGAGTGAAGGAGAGAACCAAAATTCCTCTTACAAAAGAGAGATATCTTTTTGCTGATCTGGACGGGGACGGGTACTATGAAAATCCCGAGTCTGATGTGAACCGGGCGTATGTCGAGTACCTGACTACCTCAGCTTACGGTTCGGTTCTGGTTAAGGCAGGAATCGATGCGGGCCCGGACAGATCCTTCGCGACCGATAACGACAACGGCGTACTGTATTTCAGCAGTCTGGTGACAAACGCAAGAGGTGATACTGTCGAACTGAAGGACTACCGGGGCGTGGGCAACGAAACAGCTGTGATAAGCGGCGGGGTGGTGAACGATTCCGTAACCGTTGCCGCAAGGGAGATTGTAACTCCGAACGGAAACCGGTTGGAAACCGTATCCAGATACATCGTATTCCCTCTTGACAGTACACGCAGTTACCTCATAGGTCACAGTGCAGTCGAAAAGAGGCTGGGTGTCCGTATCGAAACGAAAGTGCGTACCGCGGCGGGAGATACGCTTTTTGGACCGGGAGACACGGTGAGGATGGAAAAGGTCCGGTTCCCCCTGCAGACTGATTCGGTCGCGGTCGATTCCACCGTGGTGGAAGCCTTGCTGGGTGAGTGGTCCGGAGGTGAATATGAGGCTTCCATGCTTGCGCTGCATGTTTTTACATCAAGACGCCTGGGCCGGGAGAGGACATTCAGGATGAGCTTTGTTTCCGATACGCCTGTACCCCTCGGCAGTAAACCGTCTGAAGGCACTCTGGATCTGACTGTGGAGTATATGGATGAGCAGTGGCAGAAGCTTCAGGGAAGGGTATCCCCTGGAGAAATCAGTGCTCTCTACACCGACTCCAAAGGCAATGACAGAACTGTTACCTGGGACAGAAGTGGAAGGGTGATTTCCGATTGATCATTACAGTGAAAATCAATCGGAAGTTTTCTTTCGTCTTGTCACTCGATAAGTACGGAAGATATGAATGCCCCGAATGCTGCAAGGTAGAAAAGACTGTCGGCCAGGATGTTAAAAAGCGCGGATCTGTTTGACTGGATCTTGGGGTTGAACCGCACGAAGAGAGCCGCGTAGAAAAGAACCGGTATCTGGAAGAGAAATTTCATCGTTCCGCTGTACCGGTAGACCGTTATCCCCAGGAGTGCCGGAGAGATCAGCAGCAGCACGGCACAGATCCAGATCATGACAAGTATCGCCTTCCTTGCCCGTTTCTCCCCCACTATGGTTATGAGCGTTTCCCGTCCCATGATGCGGTCTCCCTCGATATCCCGCAAGTCAAAAATGAGAGAACGGAAAAAGCCCAGGATGAAAATCCAGGCGAAAGTGGCGGTCGTGGCGGGTTTTATGGTCAGTGCACCCTCCATGATCTGAGGAAGAAAGGTCAGGACGACACTCCATGCGAGAGCGACGAACAGGTCCCGCGAGGTGGGGATGTCTTTGAGCTTCTTGTAGCGGAGCAGTTTCCTGAGCGTTTTGGGTACTATAGTCAAATGATAGGTCAGTCCGGCTAAGGATGCAAACAGCATCAGGTAGAATGTGCTTTGATTGATAAGAAAAGCGGTGGCGAGTACCGTTATGATGCTCGCTCCGGAAACGAAGTAGAGAAACTTCATATGTTTACTGTAGAACTGATAACGGGAAATGCCCAGGTGTTGAGTGCTTTCCATGCTTGCCAGACTGTTCCACAGGTACACTGACATGAAATAAAACAGCGCGATCACCCCGCCCGGAATCGAAAAAGAATACCCCTGAAGAACGCAGGAAACATAGTAGGCGGCAACGGCACCGGTGGAAACGAACAGGTTGAGATTCGAGATCAGGTCGAAAAAGTGCAGAAAGAAGTTGGGGAGATTTTTCTGCCGTGTTTGACTCATGAACTGCAGATAATCGCACACCCGCTTTATCATCCAGTTGGGTGTGGATGCTCCGGCTGTGACCCCGACGGTACTGCATTTGGAAATGGATTCCCAGTCGATTTCCCCTTCCGTCTCCACCGCCTGGGTGGGGGTGCCGCACTCACGGGAGATTTTCGCCAGACGCTGGGTGTTGGCGCTGTTTTTCCCTCCCACGACAATCAGCGCATCAACGGCTCCGGCCAGCTTCTCTGTTTCGGCCTGACGCTGATCTGTCGCCGAGCAGATCGTTTTCCTTACGATAACTTCCGAATCGGAAAAACGCTCCCTTATTTTTTCCGCGATAGCGTCGAAAAGAGTCCGGTCAAAAGTAGTTTGGGAAACGAGGCAGATCTTTTCATAATCGGGAAGATTGGTCACGTCTTCGGGGGACTGGATCAGTTTTCCGTTATCACCCGCATATCCCAGAAGTCCGATTACTTCCGCGTGGCCTTCATCGCCGGTAATGATTATCTGGTATCCCTGCTTGCGGAACCTTTCGATGACTTTGTGCACGGTCTTTACTTTGGGACAGGTGCCGTCGATGATTTCATGTCCCATTTTCCTGTACTGTTCCGGTAACTCGGGTGGTACGCCGTGGGCTCTTATGAGAATCGTTGAAGGTTCGCCAGGCGGATTCGATTCATCCATCGTGCTCACGCCTCGTTGGCTGAGCATTTCGATGGTCTGCTTGTTGTGGATAAGTGGACCCAGGGTATAGATGGTGTCCTTTTGGTTTTCTGAGTGTTCCAGAGCCTGATCAACCGCTCTTTTTACCCCCATGCAGAAGCCTGCTGTACGTGCAACTATTATTTTCATTGTGGATCGGTACTTTTCTGACTTTCGGGTTTTGCCTTTGTTCGCATTTCGATATAATGACCTGAAGTGGAGAACAGCTTGAAATCTGTATCGAATTCCCTTTGCTGAAAATAAATCATAGCTGTTCAGAAAACCCAATAAAGAAGCTGTTATACTCTTATGGCCTATATAGATGTAAAGAATCTCAGCAGGTCCTTCGGGAAGAGTTCGATTTTGAAGGACGTTTCATTGCAGATAGATAAGGGAAGTATCTACGGTCTGGTCGGGCTCAACGGGGCAGGGAAGACTACTTTGATCCGCATCTTTCTGGGGCTTTTGAAAAAAGACGGAGGGGAGCTCAGTATAGGCGGCTTTGATCCCTGGAGGCATCAGGCCGAATTCTACCGCAGGGCGGGCGTGGTGCTTGAGAATGACGGGTTCTGGGGCAACATGAATGTACGGGACAACCTGCGCATTTTCGCCGCCGCAAAGAAGATCAGCTGGAACGAGGCGGAGAAGTATTTCCATGATTACTGGGGTGATTCGGAGATCTACTCTACAGACCGCAAGGTGAAATTTCTCTCCCGTGGTCAGAAAATGCAGTGTGGTCTCTGCAGAGCCTATATGGGGTGGCCTGATATCTGTGTTCTGGACGAACCGGTGGTCAGCCTGGATCTCAAGGCATACGAGCACTTCAAGTCCATCGCCAGGGAGGCTCGTTCAAGAGGAGCTGTTCAGTTAGTCAGTTCTCATCAGCTGGAAACGATCGATGACCTCTGTGACAGAGTGGGGCTTTTGAGAAACGGCATGGTCGAAGAGCTGGACCGGGGCAGCGCAAAGCAGGTGTGGGTCATAAGGGCTTCCGAGGGTAATTGGGAAGAGACTATAAAAGAGCACGGGGGGGAGGATGTTCTTTTCAGGGATGGGCTGCTCTGCTTTTCGGTAACCGATGTGGAGGAGAGCATTCCTTCGATTGTGGAGGCGCTGGTCAGGGCCGGATGCAGGATTTCTGAGGTGCGGCCGGCGAAGCAGGAGTTTTCGGATGCGATCAGGAATATTTATTTTGAGCGTTAACAGTTGAGCGGTGCAAAGAATAATACTTCGACTACGGCGGACC
>JBKHHW010000235.1:0-4252 GCA_046538945.1 Chitinispirillaceae bacterium
GAGGCTTGAGCTGATTGCCGGCACCTGATTTTCAGGAGCAGGTATCTGCCGGGAGTTTTTTTGAGAATGGCATTCTCAGCTTTGTGTTTCGGAATAATGCGGCATTTCGCTCGTCTATCGCGGAAAGATTAAAAGCCTTAGTCCCGCCAATAATAGAAAGACAGCTATTACAATCCTGAACTTGTTCTGAGGAATACGATCCACGATCTTTTTCGCCGCCGCCGCTCCCGCAAATGATGCAGGTATGAACAGCACAAATCCCCATATCAGCCGATTTTCCAGTGTAACTTCGTTCAGTATGTAATTGGTGATTCTGGTTGCATCGATAAACAGCGCTATCGCCCCGGCAGTTGAAATGTATACCGCTTTGGGAAGGTCGAACGCACTAAGAAATGCTCCCCTCACGGCTCCTCCCACTCCGAAAATGCCTGCAAAGAATCCCGACAGCCCGCCTCCGGCCAACGCCGTCAGTGTGCTGCCCTTTATCCGGAAATTCGGCTCTAAAAAGAGGAAGATGACGTACGCCAGGAAAAATCCGCCCAGAATTCTGGATAGAAGAACTTCAGGTGCGGCAAAGACAAGACTGGAACCCAGATAGCTCAAAACGATTCCTGCTGCCCCGAAGGTGAAAATCAGTTTCCAGTTGAGCCCTTTTTTGAACAGGAGAATTTTCCAGATATTACCGAAAAAATGGATCACACCGACCAGTAAAAGAGTCTGGGAGAGGGGTAGAAAAAGCAGAAGGACGGGAACCATGATGGTTGAGGTTCCAAAACCGGTCAGGGTGCCTACTGCACCGGCTACTATAGTGACAAGAGTAATAAGGGAAATTTCCATTCAGGCCCCGAGGGAAAGTGATGTTCCATTCGGTATGCAGACTGGCTATTTGCAGAGAATCAAAAATCATACCTCGTTGAAAGATGGAATGAAGAATTTTTCAAGAGTTTACCTGCAGAGTGATCTGACATCCTGGCACTCATTTACACCCGAAGCCCACTATCTCTTCGATTGTTCTTTATTACGTTCTTTTTTCCTTTCATGGAAAGGACCCACGACACACCCTTGTCTAAATGTGTCGGGATCGGGACCATTATCGATTCATCCTACTTACTGCCTGGGCCGTTTATCCAGTTACCTATTTTTTATCAACCAGAAGCAACCTTCACCTCAAACAACTTAACCGGGTATCTTCTGACCTGTTGTAATCTGTACAATCATGTGTCAGCCCCCCCTTTTTCTCAAGGTGGGGCTGACAAGATACTATGAATGTACTCATTCTGGCCCTCAAGAGCCAGATGCAGGTTTCGGCTGTTTTTCAGGAGAAAAATCATCATTCTTCATTGCCTCGGGTGACAACGACAGATTGGGAATGGCAACATCAGCCGGTCTCATATGAATCAGATTGATAGTAGCCACATTGAGGTCAGGGAGGGAGAAAACCCTGAACTGCTCGGAAATTTCAAGGGGAAATATCTCTTGCCTGCTGCACCGTTCACGTACCAGTTCCAATCCTGCTTCTCTAAAAAGCTCCAGCCACTCCGGTCTCTGAAGGCGGTTTATGTACTGCACCTCATTCTGCAGAAATCTTCTCCAGTGGCTCTCAGAGTAGGTGAGATACTGTTTGCATGATGCTGATTTGGAATATGCTCTTATGTGATCCATCAAGTTGATGTGGTGAATGGAAAGCCCTCCGGGCTTCAGTACCTCATTTATGCTCTTGAGCATCAAAGGCAGTGTGGAGATCTTTATATGTTCCATCACACCGGCGCTTATAACCACATCATAATAGTCTTTTTCAACAGAATCCATTCTGCCATCGGGCTCCAGTACATAAGTAAACCCCAACAAATCATAGAGCTCTTGAAAACTTTCGACTTTTGTTATTTTCCGTATGAGCACCTCCGCGCGTTCTATCTGTTCTTTGCTGATTCCAAGATTCGGGAGATGCATCTGAAGCTGACTAACATAGTGTTTCATGCCGGAGAGCTGTCTGTTGTCCCACACATCGAATAACGTCGCTTCGATATCGTAGAAAAGCCGGGCCGCAATCGCCTCCCAGTGAAGCCACCCTGTCCCCAGCTCCAGAACCTTTGCTCCATCCCTGAGAAAACCGAATTTCCTGTTGTCTTCGAGCAGCTGTTTAACTCTGTTGATGTAATATTGCGGAATGCGGCCCTTTTTTCTTTTCCGTGCCCCCACGGCATTGCCGATACATCTGTATATCGCTCGTGAAGCAGCGCAGCAGGAAAACAACTTCAGCACCGATCCGGTCAGGTAGTACTTGATCATCTGCAATCTCCAGGTTGGGTGTATGGATAAGGAAAGTTTTTCTTCCAAATATACCCGCAATCGAAGGGCCACTCTCAGAGGGTAGGAAAGTCTGAATTACAGCATCCCTCTATCTCCACTAAAACGGACCTTCCCCTTTCCTTACAGGAAGAACGCAGAGCTGCTCCCAGAGCGACCATCACAGAAACGGTCCGGACACCACAAGCTCCATCCTCAACGCCTCTTCGAAAGCGCACCTGACTCCACAATTGGCCCGCAACGCCACCCTGAAACAGCACCGAAAGCTGATCTCCCTGTTTTTCGTTCTGTTACTATACACCCACCTCTTTCTCTGCAAAACATCCGCTGCCCCTCTTCCCAATGCTGCACATTCCGCCACGTCTTGAAATCAAAACCAAAACTAAACTTTAAGGAAAACAGCCCCTACCCGATACCATTCACTTTTTTTTAAACCACAAACCTTTCGAATAACTATGATGATGATTCAAGAAGACAGGCTGGCGCGGCTGAATATGTTTTTAAAGTCCGTTTTATATATATTTGATGAATAGAAAGCCCTCTCCCGCCACCGGGAACAGTGAGCAGTGCCGGGTGCAGTTTTCAAACCTGAAAAAGAGAGAAAATATGCTTAGATTCGCAAACAAACCTGATGAAGTCTTCACTCAAATGATCAGCGATGCACTGGATTTGGTGATAGACCAGATCGGGCTGGATATCGAGCTTAAAGAGGAGAATGGATTCGCACTCATCTATTTCGGGGAAAAACTGGTGAACTCATTCGGCGGCGCTCGTGACGGAGTACCGATCATACTCAATGAATTAAAAAAGCTGCGACAGGCTCATCATTCAGACGATATCTACATGCCAGGCGACCTTCACTTCAAGCTACTTGACCGGATACTGCGAACCTATTGTGAACTGTACAATGATGAATTCCACCGTAACGAAGAATGCGTACTGAAATGTAATGGTGAAAACATACAAAAGCTTTCGTATGATGATATTTTCGGCATTTTCTTCTGGGATAAGGATTTCGATTTCAACGAAGAAACCGCCTCCGCCCTACTTAACAATAGTCAATTAAGAAACTGCGTTGACTCATCCATAAGTATTCAGGCCCTGAACACATCACTGGGAATACCTGTTGATTACAGTGATCTGAAACTGGAAAAATGGGAGGGTGAACCCGAATGGTCTGATACCGAGGATTTTTCGGACTTCTGGCTGGATAGAGAAGAGGATCTGGAGTGTTGATTTGAAGACTGCCTTTTTCGTAAGCTGCTTCTTTTTTCAGGCGGAAGCGAAATGAGACATATAACCGGACTGCTCAGGGTGAAATGTTGATACCGTACTGATTCGTTCGCAGTCAAAAATTCACATAAGTAACTGTAGGAGCCAAACTCATGAAAAAATTCCTGATATTTGCATTGCTGCCGATGTGTGTATGGGCACAAGTTGCGCAGAAGCCCTCTCAACAGGTCCTCCTCGGAGCTTGTCCGACGATGATCCGTCATTATCTGCCCGACACAGCGGGCAATGTCGGTTATGAGGTTATTGCGTTTAATAACACCATGGAGGTCATGGCTGCCCTGCAGGCCGGAAAAATCGATATCGCCTATGTAGGCAGGCCCGCAAGAGAGTCGGAGGGAGCTGGCGAGCTAAAAGCTTTTCCGCTGCGAACCGGCTGGACGCTTGTCGGCTCCTCATTCAGAATGATAGATGAATCCGCACTCGAACGGGCAACCGTTCATACTGTAGCAGACAGTCTTACCATCAGACACTATCTGCCTTCAGGGGTCACAATCAAGCGACACGATTCCGTTTCTGCCGCACTGGACAGTTGTGGTCAGGATGAAGCGGTTTTTCTTTCATGGGATGATTACCGGGAGACCTATCCGCTTGTCATAGTCAGAAACAGCGACGGAAAGCTGCCCCGCTTCCGGAACCCCACGCTGTATTGCCG
>JBKHHW010000070.1:0-15895 GCA_046538945.1 Chitinispirillaceae bacterium
CTGGCATTGCGGGAGACATTGTCGGCTATATCCTTTGTAGTTATCGTCTGCTCTTCAACAGCGGCTGCGATCGTATTTACAAATTCACTGATATTGTTGATTACCGTGCCGATGTTCTTTATTCCCTCAATCGTGGCACCGGTGGATTGGGCGATGTTGGTGATTTTTTCTTTTATGTCTACCGTGGCCAGGTTCGTTTGCCTTGCAAGCTCTTTTACTTCGCTTGCCACTACCGCAAACCCCTTGCCCGCTTCTCCGGCTCTTGCAGCCTCGATTGTGGCGTTAAGCGCAAGCAGCTTGGTCTGTTCCGCGATTTCGATGATCGTGTCAATGACACTGCTTATCGATGCGGATGCCTCTCCCAATTGGTCTACCTTGTTTTCTATGCCGCAAACACTTTCAACCGCATCGGTGGTCACATGCCTGGTCTGCTCGGAGTGCTTTGCGATTTCCTGAATCGTCTCCGTCAATCCGTCAATAGCTTTGTTTATGGAACTCATCACTCCCTGAGCATCTGTTACCGACATGGATACCGAGTTCACGCTTCCGGAGACCTGCTGGGCAGCTGCGGAAACGTTTGAGGAGTTGTCTGCGATCTTCCCCGAACGGTCAGCAATCGTTTTGACCATCTCCGTGAGCATCTTAACTGATTTAGCCACTCTGACATTGTGTTGGTGAAGAACCGCGTACTGGTTGTGAAGACAGTTTTCGGGACGGTTAAGATTGTTGAACAGCGCCACAGCCATTCCAAAACAGCTTCCGTAACCGCATGCTCCGCAATTGTAAATATCTTCATCACCTAGTTTGTTCAGCGATTTGTACACTTCCTCAAGCTCCCTGTCGTTTGGGATCCGTGTACAGTTCAGGCTGGACAGATTTTTGTAGGAACGGTTGTACAGATTCGGCTTCCAGTGTTCATCTATGGCCCTTAAGAGCGCACTATTTTTCTTTTTCAGTACCGCAATGCCCTTGTCTTTATATCTCTGCTGCATTTTGATTCTGCGCTGCTCGACCAGGTACTCTATTTCATCGGGACCTTTTTCGTAAGAGTCTGTTCCGGTACCGCCGTTGCAGCCAAGTTCACAGTTGAGACAGTCGATAAGAAGGGGGTTGCAGCCTGAACGCAGGGAATCAGGCAGTTTTTTTAGATAGTTGTAAATATGTGGTGAACCTTCGATTTTCCTGGTGAACGTCGCCGCTTCAGGCACTTCTCTTTCGGCTGTGCGCAGAAGTCCTCCCGGAGTGGAGAAAAGCACGGCTCTTTCCGCTGGAGGATTGTCGTAATCTGTTTCATCATAGGATAAAAGAGAAATGTGACTGTCTTTAAAATGCTCTAAAAGGCTCTGGTATGTGATATTGTAGTCACCCAGCCCGGTTTCTTCAAATTCCCTCTTTTTTGCGATGCAGGGTGACAGGACTGCGACCTTGTGATTGCGGTATTGAGGGTAGAACTCCTTTATCAACTTGATCGTGTGAAGCATGGGGCTGTCTGCCGGAGCCAGATAATTGAGCAGTTCTGGTTGATATACTTGAATGTAGGTAACAATGGCGGGGCAGGGTTGAGCGATTACCATTTTGGGCTTGTTGGCTTTGATGTGTTCCAGATATGATTTTACGGTCAGTTCCGCCCCGAAGCTTACATCAAAAGCTGCATCAATCCCAGAACGTTTCATCCATCCGTTTAGCCTGAGGTACTGATTAGGAAAATTGGCGGCAGCAGCAGGAGCGACTATCGCCACCATGGGTACTTTTCCGATATCTCTGAAAAAAGCTTCGCTGTCGTCGACATATGATCTGGCCTTGTGTGAGCAGGCCTTTATGCAGTTCCCACAGCCGATGCACAGGTCGCTGTTTACAGTGACGGTATCTGTTGAGCCGTCATTGCAGTACTTTACTGGACAGACCGCTATGCATGCATGGCAGTTGACGCACTTGGTCTTTTCCACAGTGATGATTTCTGACAGCTGTGAGCTCATATCCTCTCCTTCATGATGGACCGGGTGGCAGATATTGGAATTCTACCATTTTTCGAATCGCCTGTCTATAAAATTTGGGGCATATCTTCCATCAGCATTGTTTTAAATGTTTGGGCTACAGAATATATAAAACATGGCTATATATGGCGCACTTTGTGGCCATCCGGCTTTTCAATTTAAGCCTTAGGTCGTTTAATCCTTGTAACAGGTGTTCTGATCGGGTGTTCATATATCTCTGACGATCGGAAAGCTCCGTTTGCTTTATACAGAATATATATTTTATTTTAATTCTTAAATTCGCACGTTTTGCCCGTATACCCTCAATCAGCACACAATATTATGCAGAATACCAAAAAGCCAGCTGTTTTCATGATCGTCAGCATCATTGCTGTTGTTCTAGTCGGAACCGCTTTTGCTCAAAAGCCAATACTTGAGAAAAAACTTCCGGTTTCAGGACTGAGTGAGACTGTTTTTGAAGTGAAAGAATGGGGGCGGTATGCTATTACGGTTGAAGGTTCGGAAGGTACAGCACTCCAGCTGATCGATAAAAAGGTCGGCGCTCGTCAGGAAGATGGATTGCCGGGTGAACGCAACGGACGGATCGATGACTTTTTTGATTTCGGTGAGTACAGGATTATTGCCCGGTCACACGAAAAAGGAACCGTTTCTCCTCAGCTTAAGATCTACCCTTACGAGGAACTTAACCGAAATGCTCCCCAGTATCTTGCTCCGGTTCGTGATTATGAGGAGTCACTGAAGGATTTCGAGCAGCTTTCCTATTGGATACATCTGGAAAAAGACAGTACCATACTTTTTGAAGTTCTGGGCCGCAATGTGGCGGATGTGCAACTGTGGAAGGACGGTCAATGGCGTGTCGATGCAAAAAGGGCCAGCATAACATCCTACCCGCTTGAAACTACACCTCTGAAGGGTTACCGAATTATCCAGAAGCTTAAAGCAGGGTACTATCAGCTTACGATTTATGGCGGCCCTGTAGCGGATTGGTCTGAACACAATGATAAACATCCGGTTTATTTCCGATTGGGGCTTCCCCGTTTTCCAGCTACCGGAACAGGCACATATACCGTGTCAAAAACAGGCTACAATCAGTTTCTTGTGCCCTCGTCAACTCACTTTGCGGTTCTGACTGCTCCGGACAAAGAGAAGACAATTGCAGTAAGTACCATGCAATACAACAAAGGTGATCCTGATTTCAAAACAGGTGTGAATACAGATTCTATTCACACCAAATCACGAGAACCGAAATGTATGGTCAGGACTTCCAGATCATCACACTATGGATATCATATCATACGGGTCAGCGGTATGCCCGGGAGGCAGTTTACTATTCAAACTTTTGAAGGAATTCAGAGTTCTTTGCGAGTGGATACCACCGCTTACTACTGGATCTCCACACAGCATACCGGCTATCCTCAGGATCAGTTAGGAGTGACTGGTGGTATTGTGCATGTTGATGATCGGAATATCAAGATTGTGAAGACGAGTGTTGATACAGTGAGCTCCGGCCGGTTCATAAAAAGAAGATTCAATCTTCTGGATGATATTTCACTTGTTTTCTGGGTTGAAGACAATGGTAAATACGAGTTTATTCCCGACAGCGCCGGGATGAAAATGTCGGTCTACCGTTTACTCATGAACTCCTCACACAAACTTATTAAGGAATCCACCAGGAAAACGACTATTACACTGGAGAAGGGTTACTACATACTGGAACTGGATCCGGCCAAAAAGGGAGTGGCCCAGTTGGAGATCAGAAGCAGTTCTCTTATGGGGAAGGCCAGGAAGATGACCGGCCTGCAGAGCCGGAACGTCGGCCCCGAGCCTAATCTTCAGTTTCCTTCTGTTAAGCTGGATGAGGATCACGGGTATCGTTTTTTCCTGAATTCCCTGTCTCCTGAAATTGCAGGTTTGATTTTCCGCAAGCTCCCTCTTGATCTTTCCGAACCGCTTCCGGTTTACCTGCGGCCGAACAAATCCGTTTCGGTGAAAGTCAATGTGCGGGAAGAATCTGATCTTTATTTCACCGATGACCGCGGCAGACACTTCAGCTTTGAAATCAACGGTAAAAAAAGAAAATCACCGGCACGGGTGAAAAAAGGCTCATATGAACTGACCTTTTCAAGTGATTCGTTGGTGTGCCTTTTTGCAAAAACCGTTCCGTTAAGTCATTTGCCTTCAGCCAAGCCCAAACCCTTTCCCACGGGGAAGTGGAGTCCGCTGCAGATTTTTCCGGAGCTGCAGGCCGGCGAACCGACCTTTATCGATATGGACAGAAACGATTTTGAAGTCTACGAGTTTAACATCAAAGAGCCCGGGATTTATCGCTTTGAGACAACCGGACGGCTCAAAACCGCTCTCACTCTTCGGGATCGTTTCATTGTGAGAACGCATCACCAGGAGGCTAACGGCATCGGTCGCAATGCACTGATACAGACCTATCTTCTTCCCGGTCGTTACCAGACCATGGTCCGGACCAGGAATCAGAGCACCGGGCGACTAGGTCTGTCTCTTGAGAAAAACGAGATGATTAATGGTGGGAAATTGACTGTGGAGCGGGAGAAACGCCATGTTGTGCCGCTGGGGGTGGGAATAGAATATGATGTCGAAATCTCCCACAACGGCACTTATCATCTGGTCTCCCAGGGACAGGGCGGATATTTCGAGGGTCGTTTTGAAGATGCTGAAGGATGGCCTCTGGTGAAGCCGGGAGAAAAGACTGATATAAAAGTGGCCTTGGACAAAGGAGCGTACAGGCTCATCTCTTTACCGCAGAAAAGGGAAACTACGCGCATCGCCCGCCTCGCCAAAACTGAGAAGCAGCAGCAGTACGAAGGCAAAGGTCCTCACATCCTTTCTCTCAATGAGACAGCTCGGTCAGTCTGGATGGAGGACAGTACGGAAAACGGTCGTCAGCCGGCAAAATTCGTCATAGATATTCCCGCACCGGTCAGGTGCCGCCTGTCCTGCACAAAAGGATTCGACGCAAAGCTTTACAATAAAGGGACAGCGGTCCTGGCATGGGAGGGAGTCATGGATACTCTTCTACCCATGGGTGTCTATACATTGGAGGTTGTCTCCCGCAAACCTCAGAACTATGCGGAATTCCAGGTGAGTGCGAGTACTTCAATGCTTGTCACCGGCCTGTCGTATCCGTTACCTTTAAGTGTAAATAAAAAGCAGTTTACCGTTAGCGTGGGGAAGAAAACCGTTGTGGAGCTTTTCAGTCAGGGAATGCGTGATGTAGCCGCAACGCTTCGCCTCAAAGACAGTGACTCTGTTGTAGCGCAAAATGATGATGGTACAAACGACTGGAATTTTAAAATTTCCCAGGTACTCGAACCGGCCCTTTACACTCTTACAGTCGATAACAGAGGCTCCTCCCATGGGAGATGTGAAATCAGAATGTCGTCACTTCCGGATACCATTCACGAAAAATGGCCGCTTGAAGAAATTCGCTCCATCGATCTTGAAGGAAAAATCCACTCCATTCCTGTTGTTCTGAATGAAGCAGCTGATGTGATTAATCTTGAAGTCTACGGTGGTTCCCGTGTGGGTACAATCATAGAAAGAAAAGAAAAAGCGGACAAGTACGTGCCTGTGGGTGAGAAGGAGGGCGATACTGTATCCCTGTCTGTGAAAATCGAGCCGAAAAAATCCTACCGGCTGCGTGTCTGGTCCGCAGACCATCTGAATGAAAAAGTGAATATATCCGTCAATACCTCTCGTTTCCAAAATGTTTCATTGGATGACCTGTTGAAGGGGAAAAAAGTCAAAGCAACAACCAAAGGTCTTTTTTCCAATGCCTATCTGAGTATTGATCTGGATAAGGATTCACTTGGTCATTTTACCGCGGAGACGAATAACAATTTCTCCACAGTTCGCACCGTTTCCGGAGTCGGGCAGAGTTTCAAACGGGATCACAGGGATTATATTTCTGCTTTGAGCAAAACCGTGTATGCTGAGCTTCAGTTTCTCAAATCCGGCTCTCATTTGGTGAAATTGACTCCCGTCAGGGTTGATTCCTCTCTGTATATTCCGGTTACCAGTTTGCCCAGGGCATTTGACTGTAAACCATCCGGTAAAGTCATCTCCGTATTCAGTGCGGAGATGAAAAACGGAACCCCGATGTGTGGAACATATACTAAAACAGAGGGTGATTTCCATCCTGCAGGCGTGCCGGTCCGGGCTGGTGCTTCCAGAAACAGACGGCAGGCTGTGGGTGTTGCGCTTCCTGGTGATTCGTATCGTTTTCTGGTATGGAATGCTGATATCAAATCGGCACAAAGGGAGAACCCTGTTTCCATTAGTCAGGAGGAATTCAAGTCGCCCCAATCCTCCCGGCTCGACTTAGGAGATACGGAATGGGAACTCTCAGCACCGGGAGTGAAGATATTCACTCTCAAAAGATCTTCACCAGCTCTGATTCAGGTAACTGTTCCCAGAGGTGGAATAGTAGTTTGGAAAAGGAAAGATGGTTCAAGAGTCACTCACTCAACAGATGAGAAGTTCGCCAGTTACACTTTTCGTGAAAAGGAAGGCAAATTATACTGCATAAGTACCGAAGCTCCCAGCTACTTCCATGTGCGCTGCATTGCCCTGAATGAGAATGAGTCGTTTGACCTTCAGACACTTAAACCAGATTCGCATCCGGTAGAATTCAGCTTCAACAGATCAGCCATAAAGCGTATCCCAATCGAGGGAAGGTTGTCAGATCTTTCACAATACAAACTTTTCCTTCACGGTCCCGTTTCGCGGGTTAACTGGTGGACCGGAAATGGTATGTATCTCAGGGATATCGGAACATCGTTTCCCCTGGAAGAATTACCTTCCTTTTCTTCACATACAAAGGCTGGATTTCTCGAAATAGAGCACGATGCAGGTCTGGTGGTGGCGAATCTTCATAATGAGAATTCCGCCAATATGTGCTGGGGATCTGATCTCAAGGTTCAGAAAACGAGGAAGATTGGGTATCCACAGGTGCTTACACTTCAGAACGGTACCAATTGGTTCTCGTTGTCTGTCGATAAACCCACCCATGTCCGATTGTCTACTGAATCAAATTGCCTGGGTGTGCTGCTTAAAGAAGGAAAGCCACTTCAGACGTACATCGGAACGGAGGGCTTCAGTGCCGATGTTCCCCTGCAGAAAGGGACATACGATTTCGGAATCCGCGGTATTGGAGAAGTTCCCCTGGAAAATTCGAGTGTAACATTTTCTTATAAGGATATTGATGAACTCAGGGAGACGGAGCCTCCGCTGGTGAGGTTGACTTCAGGGGGAAGTCGCCTTCTGCAGTTTACTCTTTCAGAGGATAGGAAAATCGGAGTCGGCCTGGATACTGACAAAGAGGTATGGCAGGCTAAAACATACAGTGAAAAATTTGAACTGGTGGGTGAGGGGCAGCAGCAGTTTCTTTCTCTCAAAAAGGGAAAGTACTATCTTTGGCTGAGTATTCCTCATTATCAGAAATCGGCTGAATGTATTGTACGGCTGGTCGGTCAGGATGTGCCTTCCGAACAGCCACCGGAGAGTGTTATCCGTAAGTATATTCATCGCTAAAGAAGAAAAATCTTCATAAAAAAAGAGGTGTGTTCGTGAATCGTTTTTCTTTGTTCCGTGGTTTGCTCATCGTATTGTCTCTGACCATACTCATTTCTTCAAAACCTTATGAATATGTGCCTGCAGACAGAGGTAATTACCCGAAGAAAACTGACAGAACGACCATACTTCCTCAAAGTTTCTTAAGAGAGTATGATCCCGTCACCGTATTCTTTTCAGGGAAAAGGAAAAGTGGAAGCCTCGGTCCCGAAAATCACGGTGAACGGTACATGACTATAACTCCGGAACATCCGGGAGAGTATGTCTGGATCGATCACAAAACTCTGGAGTTCCGCCCCACAATTCCCTGGCCGCCCGTGTCGCGTTTTACAGTCGAGGCCGACAGGGTGGAAAAGGAATTGGCTACGATTCTAACACCACCCAAAAGTATTTCTCCCTCAAGCGGTTCGACAGATTTGGGAAAAGTAAATGAGGTCACTCTTGAATTCGCTTACCCGGTCAACCCCGATGTTTTAAAAAAGCTGGTAACATTCGAATCAACTCCTCTGCCGGGAATCGACAGATCGCAGAGCGTTTTCTATACTGATGCTGATTACACAATCAAAACCGGCGAGCAGAAACCTTCCGGTTCTGTTCCATACACCTTCATTTTCTCAAATCCGTTCTCGCTCGGACATAAGATAAGAACAGTTGTAACTTTGTCCGACATTCCCGAATTCAGTGAAGGCAAGCGCACCTATTTTTTCGAAACTAAAGCCGAATTCCGTCTTGTGCGGGCGGGGACATACAGCAATCTTCTGAGCGTGGGAAAATCCGGAAGCCACTATTCGGTGGATAATGCGCTGTCTATCGATCAGCAGGGGAGAATAGTACTGGAGTTTTCATCCAGGCCCCGGGATCTGACCCTCTCCAAAGCAAAAAGTCTCTTTAATTTTTCACCGGCCCCGCTTTCTTTCGAATATTCCCAGTCGGGTAACCGTGTTATCGCTAACGTTAAACTTGAACCCGAGCGTCTCTATAAAGTCACCGTTCAGCCCGTACCGATTCAGGATCAGTCCAACCGTGATCTGGTCACCGATGGTCCTTCGAGTTTTTACTGCTACAGAAATCCGGAAAAGCACTATATCCGCTGGACCGAGAGCTACAACATTCTCGAGAGGTACGGAGCTCAGCACATACCTCTTCAGATTGCTAATGTGGGATCTTTTGACCTCCGGATATTCGAAATCGATCCCCTGAACAAGGCTTTTTGGCCCTTTCCTTCATCACCTGTTTCAGTGAATGAGGGCGACCGGCCACCGGGTCCGGGTGAGGAACCACCTCTTGAGAAAACGATACACCGCCCGCTGAGTTCTTCGGATATCAAAAAACATATCAAAATGCTCGGCTCGCCCCACTATTCAAAGGTCATAGATGCCCAGGACGACGGCATTCTGCGCCATCAGACTCTTGATCTGAAATCAAAGCTTGAGGCAATCAGCGGTAAAGAAAAACCGGGTACGTATCTGATTGGTTTCAGAGAACTGAGTGGCAATTCCAACCGCTATTATGTGAAAGTACAGGTGACTGATTTGTGCATTTCCACGGTGGAAAGTAAGGGTGAGGTCCTTCTGGCTGTTACATCATACAAGACGGGGAAGCCGGTTTCCGGTGCCAGAATAGCGATAGACGGGTACAAAAACGGCAGCTTTATCCGAATGTATGAGGAACGCACCGACAGAGAGGGAATGTGCAAAATTGATGGCGGTATACTGTATGATAAAAAGAACAGTATTCAACAGCGAAGAGTCGTGGTGAACAAGGATGAGGATCATCTTGTTCTGGAAATGCAGGGCAGAGGTTCTCCACCCGCCTTTTCCAATAACAGATGGACCAGCAGGGGTGCAAATTGGCTTTCGCTTCTAACCAGAAAAGCTTATGATTTCGGAAGAGATCGCGTTTGGAAAGGTTTTATCTTTCCGGAACGCCCTATCTACAGGCCTGAGGAAAAGGTGTATTTGAAAGGATATGTAAGATCCATTTTCGAAGGAAAGTACTCTCTTCCGGAAAAAGATTCGGTTGAGCTGAGAATTACAGGACCGGACAATGTATGGCGGGTTCCACTTAAGATGACCAGAAACGGCAGCTTCGACCATGTCTTCTCTGAAGAGAATCCTGCAACCGGGGATTATTCTGTTCAGCTCGAATATAACGGCAGGAGTCTTTCCCGTGCCGGATTCAAAATCGATGCCTATCGTATTCCACGTTTCGAAGTAAATCTTCATGGTCCCGATCAGGTGCCCAACGATCAGCAATTTACAGTAGGCCTTACCGCATCATACTATGCGGGAGGAACGGTGGTGGACTGTCCGGTCAGATGGCGGGTGCTGGCCTATCCATACAGCTGGAGCTTGAGCGGCTGGGATGGTTATTTTCTTTCATCAGACCGGCGCTACAGCCGGAGCATGGGGACCTCCGACCGGCGGTCCATAGATGAGGAAGGGCGAACAGATGATAATGGCGGAGCAGAACTTACCATTAAGTCCGATGCGGCATTGGGGGGCAATCCCACCAAGTATATAGTGGAGGCTACTGTTACTGATGTTGATGAACAGACTGTAACCAATTACAGAAATGTAGTCGCACTTCCTCCTTTTGTACTTGCAATGAAAGCGGATCGCTACATTCCCAAGGGGAATACCATAAGGGCAAAAATTGCTGCTGTGGATATTCACGAAAAAGCTATAGCGGGGCAGAAGGTCACTGTCACTCTGAAAAAGAAGACCTGGCATCATTACCTGCAGGAAACTGATTTTGCCAACAGTGACCCCAAATATGTGACAGAGGAAAACGTGGCGGTTGTTGAACAGCGGGAAGTGACTACCAGCAGTTCTCCTCTGGAGATTGTCTTTAAAGACCGTGAACCAGGTGTTTATATAATAGACTTAAGCAGTCATGACAAGCTGGGTCGTTTGCAGACTCTGCAACTCGATCTTTTTCTGGCGGGGGACAAACCTGTCGTATGGAAGAAATCGGAGCAGAAGATTTTTAAAACCGTTACGGACAAGTCAGAGTACGTTCCCGGGGAAAGGGCGAATATCGTGCTGAAAAGCCCGTATCAGAAGGCTCTGGCCCTTGCGGTTGTGGAACGCCCGGACGGAGTCCCCGAATATGACTGGGTCACCATTTCAAACGGACAGGGCACTTTTTCACTTGATATCACAAATGATATGATTGACCGCATACCCGTATCTTTTCTGTTGATGAGACCACGGGTCAGCGCTGCAAGAAAAATGCCGGAAGGTCATTTTGTCGATTTAGGCAAACCGAAAACAGAAGCCAACACCACCTGGTTGACGGTCAAGCCCACAGCCAATCAGGTGAACGTTTCTCTCAAACACCGGGACGTACAGGCTCCGGGTGATACAATGGAGATAGATATTGCACTAGCCGACTGGAAGGGAAAGCCTACGGAGGGGGAAGTCACACTGTGGCTGGTAGATGAGGCTGTGCTGGCTCTTGGTGAAGAGATGAATTTGAATCCGCTTCCTTCTTTTATTCCCAATGTCTCTTCACATATCAATCTTCGGGACTCAAGAAACATGGCGCGCGGTATGATAAGCGATCTGGAGTCGCCCGGTGGTGATGAAATACAAAAATCAATGGAAGCTCAAGCCCCTGTAAAAATTACGGTTCGTAAGAACTTCAAGACCGTGCCCTATTATAATCCCAGTATCATGGTCGGCAAGTCTGGTAAGAAGAAGATTGCTGTTCCTCTGCCTGACAACTTGACCCGTTTTGGAATCCGCGCGGTAGTGGTATCCGGTGCTGAACGTTTCGGTTTATCCAAAAGTCGGGTTTCTGTTCGTCTTCCCGTTATTGTGCAGCCCTCATTGCCCAGATTTGTCCGTATCGGAGATAAGTTCAAGGCCGGAGGGGTGGCCAGAGTTGTGGAGGGAAAAGGCGGCGGTGGAAAGTACTCTGTGGAAACGGATGGTCTGGAAATTATTTCAGAACAAAAGGAAGGGGCCTGGCATCCGTTTACATTCCCGGATAAAAAAGCACAGCCGCTCTACCTGGACATGAAGGTGCGCAATCCCGGGTATGATAATGATGGTCAGCTGAAAAGGAATTCGATCACATTTCAGATGGCAGTCCGAAAAGAAAAGGAGCGCAAGGGTGATGCTTTCTCTGTTTCCGTACCGCTTCTGCCTGACCGTGATCCGGTTACTCTGCAGAGTATGGCTCTGATCACGAAGGATTCAAGCTTTTCTTTTGACAAGATTTCCGAAAAACTGCGTCCCAACACTCTGGCCCGTCAGTTGATGATCTGTAATGAACTGCCGCTTTTAAAGATACTGGCAGGACTGCGTTATCTTATGGAGTACCCGCACGGGTGTATAGAACAGAGGGTTAGCCGCGCGTACCCATCTCTGGCCTACCAGGGCATCTGGCGACAGGTCGGAATTGATGATTTTGATCCCGAACTCGACAAATTCATAAACGAGACGCTTGCGTTTTTGAAAAAAGCCCAGGATGAAAACGGTCTGATCGGTTACTGGCCCGGTGACAACGGCTCTGTTTACATTACCGCTTATGCAGTGGAGTTTATGGCGACTGTTAAGAAATACAATTCCAAAAAAGTCTATAGTTTTCCCGAAACTTCATACAAGCGCGCATGTGATGCGCTTGAACGGGCCTTGAGAAGTGATTATTCCCATTACCTCAGCAGTTACCGTTATTTTGAGCGTTGTGCGGCGATTTACGCTTTGGTGAAGGCTGGAAGAGTGGATATGAGCTACCTTAAGCAGCTTGCGTATCAATCCCAGGGTGCAGACCCACTCAGTCAGGCCCGGATATATTCGGCAATAATCGAGAGCGGCAAATCCATGGATGAGGTTCTTGAGGATCTGGAAAAAAAGCTGTGGGATCATACAGTTTTCAAACTCAGGGATGGTAACGAGGTCTATGACGGTTTGCAGCAGGGAAGCAGTCGAATAGGTGCTGAGGTACACGGTTCGGAAATTGGTAGTCTGGCCGGACTGGTCGGCGCACTGAGTAAAAAAGCGGATATGCCGCAGAAAGTCGACATGATGGCTCACGAACTGGTTGTGCTCGGAAGCGCAGACGGTTGGGGAAACACACACAACAACAGCCTGGCAATGCTTGCACTCAGGGACAGACTGAAAAACAAGAAGGAATCCGGTAAGAAAGTCGCTCTTTCTCTGTCACTTGGAAACGAGAAGAAAAAACTGACCTACGAGGAAAGTGATGGCCTGTACAGGTACAATATGGATTCAAAAGCCGGGGGGGGACTTAAGCTAGCTTCTTCCGAATCTCAGGATTCCGTTCACGTTAAACTGTTTCAGCGTTACCTTCCTGTCGCATTGGGTAGTGAAGTCGCCGCCGCCCAGGAGGGTTTTGTAGTCAAGCGCCAGATTATATTCCCCTCCGGTTCCGATGCACCTTCGAAGAAGATCTGGATTGATGAACCGGCAAAAAGTTTCAAAGTACCATTGGGCGGTATCATAGAAGAACACATACAGGTTACAAATCCATCCGATCGTCACTTCGTTGCAGTTGTGATTCCCCTGGCAGCCGGTTTTGAGTACTTGAATCCCGAACTGAATACTGCCTCATCGGAGTTTACACCAGAGGGCAAAACAAGTGACCCGGGCTCCTATCAGACCTTTTATGATGATAAAATCGTGTATTATTTTAAAAAGATGAATAAGGGCACGTTCGATTTCTATTTCAGAGTGCGGGCGACAACCGAAGGGACGTTCTCCCAACCTCCGGCGTATACAGAAACGATGTACGAGGAGGAAGTCAGGGGAAATTCCTGCGGGACACAGATCCGGGTGATGCCCGGGAAATAACGCAGTTAATATAAATGAGTGATAAGTTAGGCAACATACTGCCTGAATTCAGAAAGAAAATTTCTTTTCGCAGGTTTCCCTTAACCAGAAAAACGATACTGCTGCTTATTGCTGCTTTACCGTTTTTTTGTGTTTATCTCGCCTTTATTGCCAGTCTTTTCACGATTTCTCTCAAGAGCGCAAATTCTTCACTGCTGTTGGTAGACAGATACCATTCGTTTATCGGTGCTCTTGAAAACGAAAGCGGTAACTTTGGTCATTGGCCGCTTCCTGATACATTACCTCCAAAAATTCCCGTTCTGCTCAAGGCTGCTGAAGATCACCGGTTTGATAATCATTTCGGAGTTGATTTGTACGCAACGGGTAGGGCATTTATAGGAAATTATTTCACAAAGCAAGAGTTTTCGGGCGGATCTACAATTGCCATGCAGGTAGCCAGAATGCAGGGCGCCGGTACTCACAGATCTTTGTTCTTCAAAATGAGGGAATCCTTTACTGCTATATGGCTGACTCTGATATTCGGCCGAGACCGTGTCCTGCGCCACTACCTCACCATAGCACCGTACGGCAACAGAATATCCGGTATTAATTACGCCGCCCGCCGGTATTTCAAAAAACCTCTGGCTGATCTTTCGTGGGCGGAAGCTGCTCTGCTAACTGCAGTTCCCAACGCGCCCGGTATTATGAATCTGTACCGGGAAAACGGTTTCCGTGCTGCCGGAAAAAGGGCCAAAAGGATTATTAACCGTGCCTGGGAACTTGAGTGGATCGATAAAGAGGAAAAAGAGTTTGCGCTCAAGGAATTGGAAAATTTACCTCTGCCGACAAAGGAGCTGCGCCAGGACAACATGCTTCATCCTATTCTTGCGGTGAACAAGCATATAGAATCCCGAAATTCAGATGTGAAGCTTGATCCGCACAATCCCACGCTGCGTTTAACACTTGATACCGATATTCAGAATGTCGCCACAACTGCCGCATACAACCATATGGAAAAACTCAGGCCGAAAGGTGCTGACAATATCGGTATTCTGGTTTTAAAACGGGAAACGGGGGAGATTCTCGCCTACTGCGGATCGGATTACTATTTCGATGATGCCCATGCCGGTCAGATTGATTTTGTCGATGTGAAGCGTTCCACCGGCAGCGCTCTCAAACCATTTATCTACGCTTACGGAATGGAATGGAGAGGGTATACGCCGGCAACTCTTCTGACCGATATCGGACTCTATTTCGGTGACGGGGAACAGCCGTTCATCCCCCGGAATTATGACAACCAGTTTCTTGGTCCGGTTCTGTACAAATTCGCATTGGCAAACAGTCGCAATATCCCTGCAATACAGGTGCTGCGGGATGTGGGACTGGATTTCACCTACAAAAGGCTTGCCGGTCTGGAACTGACGGTGGATGACGGTAATGCGGATCACTATGGTCTCGGGCTTGCGGTAGGCAATCTTTACTGCTCTCTTCATCAGTTGTGTCAGGCTTATCTCGTTCTTGCAAACGAAGGTCTTCAAAAACGCACTCATTGGCTTTACGGTGAAAGGGACAGCAGCGAAACCAGGCTTATCGATCAGAGTGTAGCTTTACAGATCCAGCGAATTCTATCCGATCCCCAGGCGCGTTTGCCCAGTTTCCCTAGAGGCAGTTTTCTTGAATATCCCTATCCTGTTGCTCTCAAGACCGGCACATCCAGAGGGCACCGGGACGCCTGGACAATAGGGTGGAGTGATACGTATCTGGTAGGGGTCTGGATCGGACGTCACGATCATGAATCCATAAAAGAACTAAGCGGATTCAGTGCCGCGGCACCGGTTGTTCAGGATATTTTCGCACAGCTTCATCCTGAACGTAAGGAGGGACTCAGCAATCTGCGTTTTCCTTCTCCTGACGGTTACAAGCCCTACCGTATCAATACTCTGACAGGAGAACTCAACAGTGAACATTCGCCATTTACAACCACAGTGTATCTGAAGCCGGGGACCGAACCGACCACATTCAGCCAGATAGAACGGTGGCTTCCCGTAGACAAAAGAAACGGATTGCTTGCTTCACCCTACTGTCCTCAGAAGTACGTCATTTCAAAACGTTTCATAGCTCTGCCCAGCATCTTTAAAGATTGGGCCGAAGTGCAGGATCTCAAACTGCCTCCAGAGGATTACAGTCCACTGTGCGACGGTGCTCCTGTTGTGCATGATTACGACATTTCGATCATTTCTCCCCAGAACAAATCAAGACTGTTCATCGATCCTGAAATGCCCGGCCAGCAGAACATACTCATGCTCAACTGTATGGTCGAGCCTAGAGCTTCCGAAGTGGTATGGATAGTCGATGGCAAGGAATACTCCGTAACCAAATATCCTTACAGGGAAGCATGGCCTCTGAGCCCGGGGGAGCACACGTTTCAGGCCCGTATTCCCTACACTCAGTGTGTCAGTAAAGTAGTGAAAATCGAAGTCTACTGATATATCTCTCCCTCTT
>JBKHHW010000009.1:0-42088 GCA_046538945.1 Chitinispirillaceae bacterium
TCTCAAAAAGAAATGTTCAGAGAACCCGTATCACACATCGAAGCTTTCAAAGAGCGTTTTTCCGTGCCCTTTTCTCAAAGGCGTATCAAAAATAGCATGAAAAAAAAACGAAGTCAACAAGAATTTTGTATTTTTATTCACATCCCCGAAAAATGATCCGACAGGAACATTTCCAGTTGATATAACTCTAAGACACCTGCAAACCTCATGCCCTTTAAGGGACAATATAAATTACGAAAAACAGCCCGGTTTATTATGTGAATATGATGTTTTCTTCATTATCAGATATATTCGAACCCGGCTTAGGATATTGAACCTACCCACAGTCCGAAAGCTACGCAAGTATTCCCGAAACCAGTCATACAAACTGTGCAGCAACCTTGTAACTACAAATAAAAAGCCCCGACAGGAGATCTTCCGATCGGAGCAGGTATTCAATACCCCCAGCAAGGATCGAACTTGCGACACCAGGTTTAGGAAACCTGTGCTCTATCCTACTGAGCTATGGGGGCATATTTTCAAAACTGATTAACTTAAAATAGAAATTTCCAGAATTTTTGGCAACAAGCAAATCATTCAGCGACGAATTAGAAACTCGCTATCTGATTTTGAAGGAGCGAGTTCTTCTATTTCCAGATCTGTAACTCTGGAAAGAGAAGGACCCTCCTTGAGATCCTCCAGAAACTGATCAACTGCCGACTGTTCTCCCTGAACCTCAAGCTCCACCCGCCCGTCATGCATATTCCTCACCCATCCACTCAACCCGAAAGACATCGCCACATCGCGGGTAAAATAGCGGTACCCCACCCCCTGCACTCTTCCACTGACGTAAACATGATATCTCTTCTCACTCACAACCCAGTCCCTGTTTCATTTACGCGAAAAAAAGTTCAGGATAATTGTAAGCACCAGACTCAACAGTATGGATGTGGCAATCGGAATGTAAACTCTGTACCTGCCATTGCCGAACTGCAGATCTCCGGGCAATCTACCTATGGGAAGTTTATCGGAGATCATGAAAATGAAACCAATCACAACTATAACGGTTCCTGCGACAATAAGGAACCTACCCGTGTCTACCCAGTTCATGTTTTTCCTTTCTCCGAGCAAAGACAGCTCAAGTTTGGAACAGATCAGATTGAGATCCCTGGTGAGCAGGAGGAACTCTGTTGAAATACTTGTAAGTTTTCATTGTGACTTCCCGACCACGAGGCGTACGCTTCAGGAATCCGGACTGGATCAGAAAAGGCTCGTAAACTTCCTCGATTGTGTCAGGCTCCTCCCCCACCACAACCGCCATGGTGCCGAGGCCCACAGGTCCGCCGTTATAATGCTCAACAATGGATAAAAGTATGTTTCTGTCCATTTCATCAAGACCACTGGAGTCGACACCCAGGAGCGAAAGCGTTTTATTTACAATATGTACAGTAACCCTGCCGTTCCCCTTCACTTCTGCCACATCCCTGCAGCGCCTCAAAAGGCGATTGGCGATTCGGGGGGTTCCGCGAGCCCGTTTTCCCAGTTCAAGTGCTGCATCTTCATCACACCCTACTCCCAGTATGGATGCGGATCTTAAAATAACCTGCTTCAGTTCTTCAGGGGTATAATAGGAGAGACGACAGACGTACCCAAACCGGGCATGCATCGGTGAAGTCAGCATGCCGGCTCTTGTGGTGGCCCCCACAAGAGTAAACGGTTTGATATCCAGTCTGATCGACCGGGCTGCAGGCCCGTCGCCAATGGTAATATCAAAAACGAAATCCTCCATTGCAGGGTAAAGTGACTCTTCGACAACTCTGTTAAGTCTGTGGATTTCATCAATGAAGAAAATTTCTCTTTCTTCGAGATTTGTCAAATTACCGGCAAGATCACCTTTCTTTTCAAGCACAGGTCCAGAAGTAGTCTGGACACCCACGCCCAGTTCGTTTGCCAGGATGCGGGAAAGAGTTGTTTTCCCCAAGCCGGGAGGACCGCAGAAAAGAATATGATCCAACGCCTCTCCCCTCCTGCGGGCTGCCTCGACGAAAATGCCGAGATTCTCCTTTATGGCACTCTGACCTATGAAATCGGAAAACCGCTCAGGTCTCAGAGCATTATCGAACAGCTCCTCTTCAGTTCCCGCATTTGCTCCTGAAACCAATCTGCTTTCATCCTGGCTCATAACTACTCGAATCTCTTCAGACAATTAACTTATATAACCTGCAGAGCCAGCCGAATCCATTCCTCAACCGGAGCTCCGTTTTCGATCACCTCTTCGACTCTGGAAACTGCTTTAACAACCTGCTTTTCATTGTAGCCCAGAGATACCATGGCTGCAAAAGCCTCCTCACGCTCGGATGGAGAACCGCTGGGCACCCTTGAAACCACGGCTGCTGAAGCAGTCTTCGAAGAAGGCACCATTCCCAGTTTTCCTTTAAGTTCAACGACCAGCCGCTGTGCGGTCTTTGCACCCACGCCCGGGATTTTTTCCAGACGGGAAGAATCAGCAGAGTTGACACTTGAAACAAGGTCATCCACGGAAACTCCGGAGAGAATACCCAGTGCTACCTTCGGACCTACTTTACTTATAGAGATAAGCTGACGGAATATTTCCCGTTCCGTTCTGGAAGAGAACCCGTACAACTTCACCACATCTTCCCTTACGTAGTAATGAATGTACAGTTTCGCTTCTTTACCCTGTTCAGGTAATTTTTCATAAGTTGAAATGGGAATGTTCACATCATACCCCACCCCGAAAGTTTCCAATGCGACGTGCATAATTTCTTTTTCGGCAAGTATACCGCGAATATATTCGATCATCTTCCCACCTTCACCCTTTTACGCTTTGTCAGCATGGAAAGAGCAGTGCCGTTTCTTGAATGATGAAAATCACACATGGCAATAGCCAAAGCATCATAGGCATCACTTCGAGCATGGTCGCATGGTGGAGAAAGAAGCATTTTTATCATATACATAACCTGCTCTTTAGCAGCGTTCCCATTTCCGGCAACCGTTTTTTTTATCACTCTGGGAGTATATTCGCTCACCTGAGCACCGCACTTGACAGCAGCCAACATGGCAACTCCCCGAGCATGTCCCAGTACAAGTGTCGTATGAACGTTTTTGCCGTAAAAAGCCTCTTCTATGCATACTCTTTGGGGTGTATGCTGAAGCATCTTCCGGGATAAACCATCGTAGATGGAAGACAGCCGTTCACAGAGGGGTTTTGATGAATCGGGAGCAATCACACCGGAATCAACCCAGGAAACGGAGTTGTTAACCACCCTGATCACACCATAACCAGTTGCAACTGTTCCCGGATCGATTCCGAAAATGATCACAAGCTTCTCTCTAAGCAAAGAGGAGCTGCTGCAGGCCCCTCCGTTGAAAAAACGAACTACTTCAGTTTGTCAAGTTCTTCATCCTCGATATCAAACCCGGCATACACGTTCTGTGTATCATCCAGATCATCAAGAGCATCCACAAGCTTCATTATCTTGGCCGCGTTATCACCCTCGACTTTCACCGGATTATCAACAACTTTGGTCAATTCGGCAGAAGAGGGTTCGATACCTGCCTTGACAAGAGCCTCGCGCACTGCATCAAATGTATCAGTGGGCGTGCTGATTTCGTACTCCTCACCCTCAAGCACCATATCCTCCGCCCCCGCCTCGAGAACCAGCTCCATAAGTGTATCCTCAGCCATGGCATCCTTTGGAACCGTTATGACTCCCTTGGCCTTGAACATCCAGGCAACAGAATTGGACTGCCCGAGATTACCGCCGTATTTTGTCAATGCATGACGGACTTCGGCCACGGTGCGGTTTCTGTTATCGGTCATCGTCTCAATCATAACGGCAACACCGCCCGGTCCGTACCCTTCGAATGTGATCTCCTCGTAGCTGACACCCTCAAGCTGTCCTGTGCCCTTGAGAATAGCCGACTCGATATTCTTGTTGGGCATATTTGCGGCTCTGGCCGAAGACACAGCAGAGCGCAAACGGGGATTGGAATCCACATCTCCACCGCCCATTCTGGCAGCAATCGTTATTTCCCGGATAAGTCTGTTGAACAGCTTTCCTCTGGCAGCATCGGCTTTTCCCTTGGCCCTTTTTATGGTGGCCCATTTGGAGTGTCCCGACATAATTTTCTCCTCAGAATTTATTTTATAACGTTCGTTGTACCAAATCCGTTCATGACTGATCCTTCATAATGCACACTATGATTCAAAATACAATATAAATAGCGCAATCCAGATCTACTCATTCAATCAACCGACCGCTTAGGAGGCAAGCTCATCGAGAGTAACTTTTTCGATTTTGGGAAGCTTTTTCCCCATGAAAGTCTCCGCAAGCTGTTCAAAGTGCGGGGTCAAATCCGAAACCAGAAAACTACTCGAAGACAATCCGTCAGTATCTTGGGACGTCAGCGCATCGATGGCAATGAGTATGTCCTGTGCTTCTTTTGCGGTCCATAGAGCACTGTCAAGAAGCTGAATACGAGTGCCGACTGTACCCTGAATCACTTCCATAAGAAGAGGATAATGAGTACAGCCCAGAATCAGACAATCCACTCCCAAGTCGATCATTTCATACAGATAATGCTGTGCGACCAGACGTGTAATATCACTGTCAAGAAGCCCCTCCTCCACAAGCGGCACAAAGAGGGGACAAGCCTTGCCGAACACTTTTATATCAGGATCAATATTCTGAATCGCTTTTGCATAAGAGGCGGAGCGGGTTGTTGCCGCGGTACCGATCACCCCCACTTTCTTTTCCGCTGTCCTGAGAACCGCCGCTCTTGCACCGGGGAGAACAACTCCAATGACCGGTATTTCCTTTATGTGCTGCTTCAGATACTGGAGAGCAACCGACGATACCGTATTGCAGGCAACCACAAGCAGCTTTATATCCATGTCGATGAGAACCTGGGCATCCTGGAGAGCGAACTGCCGTATCGTCTCCTCGGATCTGCCGCCGTAAGGAACCCGAGCCGTGTCACCCAGGTAAATAATCTTCTCTGAAGGCATGAGGCGAAGAATCTCCTTGACAACGGTCAAGCCTCCCAATCCGGAATCGAAAACACCTATAGGTCTTGAGTCACTCATAATCCTGTCTCGAACTGCTGTTTGAAATTCAAAATTGCCTCACAAAGAGCCGTCGCCAACTCACGCTGAGTTTTTTTGCTGGATAACAGCTTTTCTTCATCAGGATTCGATATAAATCCCAACTCTACAAGCACCGAAGGCATGTAAGCACCATTCAGCACCCAAAAGTTGGCCTGTCCGACACCCAAATGAAGCTTGGGGATTTTGGAGAGCTTGGCATTAAAGGTCTGATCCATCGTTATGCAGAGCTCCTGACTCTGCTTCAGATACTCATTGCCGGCTATATCGATTAAAATATTCTGAAGAGCGCTGTATTTCTGAGGTTTTTCCTCCAGTTCAATAACCGAGTTTTCACGCATTGCTGCCAGCTTGTCATCCTCGTTCTTGGCCTGGGACAAGAAATAGATTTTATACCCCTTTGTGGCCCCCCGTCTTTGCTTGCTACCGGCAATGGCATTGGCATGAATACTCAGGAACAGATCGGCCTTTTTATCATTTGCAAATTTGGTACGGTTTGCAAGAGGAACAAACACATCTTTTTCGCGTGTAAGGAAGACTTTCAGCCCTTGCTTCTCCAGATGTTTTTTGAGCTCAAGGGACACGGCAAGCACGACATCCTTTTCCTTGACCTTTTTGGGGCCGATCGCACCCGGATCTTTTCCACCATGACCGGGATCGATCACTACAGTCCTGACTAAAGGCACGTCCACCTGTACTTTTTTATTCTCCACTTTCACAGGAGGGGGTTTCGGTTTAAGAGAAAGCATGAGAGTGTTGGATTCACCATTGAAATCCACATGTGGTTTCTCTATCTTTCTGTTCAGAAGAAAGGTAACCTGGGCGGAATTTTCAAACTGTATCCCAAAGACCGAATCCACAACCCCCTCTTTTTTACTGCTGCTTTGTATCCTCTTCTCATCAACGGTTCCACCGTCAAAACTCACCAGCAGATTGGGATGAAAGTAGCTGCATTCGAAAGCAAGCGAATCACCAAGAGTGATAAATACAACAGTTCCATTCTGCTTTGCCTCATACCGCACGTTTGAAACCGGAGAGGAGGAACTGATACGAATCGCTCTGCTCTTTTCATCCCAGGACAGTTTTCCCGGATAATGCATTCCGAATATTTCAATTATATGGGGCACGGGAAGATACATTGTAGCCCACTTGCGTACCGGAGGATGAGCAAGTTGAAAAGTTGCTGTATCTGCTTTATAGAAGGAGTTGTTCTGAACAAAGGACAGTTCGGTGTCACCGTAAGAAAATGTCAGTTTTCTGGTGAATATGTTCCAGCGCCACCTGAATCCGGCCTGAAGTGCGAAATCGGTCATTGAAACATAGGTAAGCCCATCCTGTTCAAACGACCGCGCTGACACAGTTTTGCCCTCGGGCATGGTGCGGATTACAACGTCCGAATACAGACTGGATGCCCCGAAAAACAAACAGAACAAAAGGGTAATACGGAAAGTTTGATTATTCACTGGTGCTTATCCTATATATTCAGAGTGATTCGTACAGAGTATCCGGCGCATGCTTTATTCATCGCCGCCGATTGATGAGCTGTGCAATCCGCCTCTTGGACTCCTGCTCGGCAATCTTCTGCCTTTTATCATACTTTTTGCGACCTCGGCACAACCCCAACTCCAACTTTACCCACTGATCCTTGAAATACACCGCCAGGGGAACAAGGGTCAGCTGTTTCCGTTCAACTTCTTCACAGAAATGGCTGATCTGTTTATGATGAAGCAGCAACTTCCGTCTTCGATATGGGTCCGGACTGTACATTCCCCCCCTATCGTAGGGACTTATGTGCAGGTGATTGATGAACATCTCACCACGAGAACAGAATGCATAGCTGTCCAACAGATTGACTCTGCCGGCCCGAATTGATTTCACCTCTGATCCGGTCAGAGCAATACCGGCCTCGACTTTATCTATCACTTCGTAGTCGTGATATGCTTTTTTGTTTCTGGCTATGATTTTCATTGCAATGAAAAATAGTTACGGTTGCGCTTGCAAGGCAATTGTGGGGATTAAAAGACTTTGGCTCTGATTCCTCACATTCCTTATTTTATATCCTTAGGACAGAAGTAGTGAAAAAAGTCCGGCGCTTTCATAAAGAAAACGCCGGACAGCCTGAGGAAGGGCTTGTAATGGAGCAGAAGCAAAAACCACTCTTTTTTCTGTTCCATTATCTCACTCTTCTCCTGAACGAACCAAAACACCTATTTCTGAAAAGGATGCCAATCTTATGGACACATGCCTGTTCTGTAAAATCATCAAAGGTGATATTCCGGCCGAAAAAGTCTACGAGGATGACAGTTCGATGATCATCCGCGACATAGATCCCAAAGCTCCCTATCATCTACTCGCTCTACCTCGCAAACACTATGCAGCCATTCATGACATACCCTCCGAAGAACTTTCATCATACATGGGCGGTCTTACAAAAGCAGTTTCCCACTATCTAAAGGAATCCGGTCTTGATCAGAGAGGATACCGCCTGGTGATCAATTCTGGAGAGTCTGCTGGTCAAAGTGTTTTCCACATACACATGCACATACTGGGTGGCAGATCAATGCAGTGGCCTCCGGGTTGAATTCGACAGGTCTTCGACCAGTACATGTGTGCTGTTGTCTTCGGTATTGAACCAGAGGTAGAGCTGGTCTCCGACTACTGTAAAACAGTCGGTCATGCTCTCTTTGTGTGCGCAGGGAAAGATCTTCTCATGTTTCCCCAGAGCCTGCACGATAAGTTTTCTCTCAATTTCCCCCATTGAAATTTAGAATTCCTTTCAGATTCTGGAAAATGGAGGGGAGCCCTTTCCAGGGCCCCCGATCATTGATGGCGTTACTGCATCTGTTTTCTCAGGAAAGTAGGCACATCCATGTCATCCTCGTAATGAGTTATGACTGTTCCTCTGTTCACATAAAACCTCTCATTGCCCTGTGCAGGATCTTTTTGGGGAGGCATCACAGGATACTCCGGTGTTTTCTGGACAGATGCAGGATTTACAGGAGGAAGTTCGGGTGCCTGCTCGGAGTTGCTTTGGGGAGCAGCCTCGTTTTGTGGAGGCAGTTGAGACACCGGTTCCTTCGGAGCCGCATTCTCACGCGGTGGAAGAGGCAGCACGACCTGCTCGACTTTCTTTTCCGACTCGCTTTTCTGACCGGGAAGTTTGACAGTGAGCTTGGAAGATGTCTTTTCCTCTTTTTTTCTATCGAGGATTTCATCATTGAACCCGGTAGCGATTACAGTCACCCGGATTTTACCGTTCATGGAGGCATCGGTAACCGCCCCAAAGATGATATTTGTTTCAGAATCCTCTCCGACTGCATCATAGACTGTCTGAGTGGCGTCGCTCACGTCATAAAGGGTCATATCTTCACCACCGGTGATATTGATAAGAATACCGCGGGCTCCGTTTATGGAGATATCATCAAGCAGAGGACTGTGAATAGCGCTTTCGGCGGCAAGGATAGCTCTGTTCTCGCCCTCGGCAAATCCGGTACCCATGAGAGCATCGCCCATCCCTTTCATCACCGTTTTCACATCAGCGAAGTCGAGGTTGACAAGGCCGTGGACTGAAATCAGATCGGAGATACCCTTTGTTGCCTGATAGAGAACATCATCGGCAGTTTTAAAAGCATCGATCAGAGAAGTGGTCCTGTCCACGATTGTCAAAAGTTTCTGATTGGGAATGACAATGATAGTGTCCACACTCTGTCTGAGGTCATCGATTCCCTTGCGGGCATTTCTGTCTCTTATTCTGCCTTCGAAAAGAAAGGGTCTGGTGACGATCGCGACGGTCAGGATTCCCATTTCCTGGGCGATTTCCGCTACAACCGGAGCTCCGCCAGTACCGGTACCGCCTCCCATACCAGCGGTAATGAACACCATGTCCGCCCCTTCGAGGACATCGGCTATTTTTTCCCGGTCCTCCTCCATGGCAAGCCTGCCGATTTCAGGATTTGCGCCCGCGCCGAGTCCCTTTGTCAGCTTTTCACCGATCTGGAGACGCTTTGAAGCCTGATTATTGTCAAGCGCCATGGCATCTGTATTTACAGAAATGAATTCCACTCCGGTAAGACCCGCCGAAACCATTCTGTTGACAGCATTACCACCAGCTCCCCCGACACCGATCACCTTCATCTTTGCAACGGCTTCGAAACTTTCCTCAATTGTGAACACCATATATTCCCTCCCTCAAGGTTTTGGTGATTTGTATATTTTGATGCACATTAGTTTTTGCGGTAGTTTGACCTCTGTATCAGATTGCCTGATCAGAAGAACTCCTTGACCCATGATTTCATTCTATCAATAGCCCTGTGAAGGCCGTCATCTCCCCCACTGCTTTTCTTCCCCACAATGTGGGATTCGCCTTCGGTAGCGTACATGCACAGCCCGACACCGGTAGCATGCACAGGTGATTTCGCCGCCTCGGTGAGCCCCCCGAATCTGCTTGGAACACCAAGTTTGACAGGCATTTCGAAGATCTTCTCCGCCAGATCACGAACTCCTTCCATCAGTGACCCTCCGCCTGTGAGAACGACCCCCGCTCCCAGCATGTCTGCATATTCGGTTCTCTTTATTTCTCTTAAGGCAAGAGACAGTATTTCCTCCATCCGCGGTTCTATTATGGAGGCAAGCACGGACCTGGACACTTCGCGGTTCTCATGCCCTCCCACTCCCGGCACGCTAAGATGCTCATCACCCCTAAGCAGAGGTGAATAGGAACAGCCGTGCTTCTTTTTAATGTCTTCGGCCTTCTCGATAGGAGTCCTAAGCCCGATGGCGATATCACTAGTTACATTCTTTCCGCCCAGTCCGACAACTGCGGAATGCCTGATGCTTTCATCAAAGTATATGGCGATATCCGTTGTACCGCCCCCCATGTCAATCAATGCCACACCCAATTCCTTCTCATCCTTTTCCAGAACCGCGTAACTTGAAGCAAGGGGCTCCAGAACAAGATCGATAACCTTAAGCCCGGCCTTTTCAACGCTTCTGAGAATGTTCTGAGCGCTTGTGATTGCACCTGTAATAATATGAACCTGGGTTTCAAGTCTCACGCCGCACATTCCCCTTGGATCCTTGATACCCTTCTGATCATCAACAGTATACTCCTGAGGAATGACGTGGAGTATTTCTCTGTCCTTGGGAATGGAAACCGCTTTGGCGGCATCTATGGCTCTGTCGACATCGAGCTGGGTGATTTCATTGTCCTCCCGACCGATCGCCACTACACCTCTGCTGTTGATTGCCCTGACATGATCTCCAGCGATACCGACCCACACGGCACTGACATCCACACCAGCCATAAGTTCAGCTTCTTCAACTGCTTTTTTGATGGAGCTTACGGTTTTATCTATATTGACCACGACACCTTTCCTCAAACCATCGGAAGGACTGACTCCTACACCTACGATCTTGAGCTCGTTATTCTCACCCAGCTCAGAAATGATGCAGGCGATTTTCGTCGTCCCGATGTCCAGTCCCACGAACACGTTCTCTTCCATAACCACCCCTTTTTATTTTGAATACGTTTACTTTCCTAATTACCATTCTGAGCCACTGTAACAAAGGCCAAATTGCGATACCTGAGATCAACCAATGCAGGTTCCCGGCATTCCTTCTGCAATTCTTCCCTTATGTTCTTCATATGAACCAGACGAGTCTGAATTTCTCCGGAGCGCATTCTGTATACGGCCGGTCCGGTTTTGAAGGTCACGTTCACAACCCCACTGTCACTCAGGTCTACCTGTGAAATCTGTCTGTGGAATGACCCACCCAGCTGCATAGAAACTCTTCTGATCTCGGCAAAAATTTCGAAAGCCAGGCTGTTCTGCTCCATTCCAATAAGAAGAGGAAGATCATAGGAGGTACCGGGTTCGGGCGGAAAAACAGCCCCTTTACTATCCACAAGCGAGAGTACGCCTTTTTGTATGATTGCAACAGGGATTCGCTCGGTTACAGTGACAACGGTCTGTTTTCCAAATGATTTTCTGACATTTACCTTCTCGATAGAAGGTAAGCTTTGGGCTGCATTCACGATATTGGAACGCTTAAAAGTAAGAGAATCCTTTCCAATCAGCGAATCCAGAACTGTACTCAGCAAAGTTGCGGTGTGTCTGCTGCATCCTTCGATTTTGTAATCTGCCGGAAGAATTCTGTAGACCTCGATTTTCCCGGAAACACTTTCCATAATGTCGGGCATATACATGTATCCGGCAAATCCCAACAGAAGAACTACAACTGCAACACCGTACCACGGCAGCATTCTTTTCAGCCGCCTGGACTTCCTGATCCGCTGCTCGTTGATTGTCTTAAGACGGTTGGCACCGACACGCTTATTCATCTGTCAGAACCTCCAGAAAATCCCGTGCTGTTTCATGTATGTCTCCAGCACCCATGAAAACGGCAACATCCCCGTTTCCGACAACCGACTTAAGTCTTATAGGAACATCTTCTTTACTTTCTATATACTGCACATCCGCATGTCCGTTCCGGCTTATGCATTCGACAATCATCTCGGATGTGACTCCGGGGATAGGACATTCCCGTGCTTTATAGATTCCAGTCACTATCACATGATCCGCCAATGAGAGAGCTGAAGCGAATTCATCCAGAAAGTCGCGGGTTCTTGAATACAGATGGGGCTGGAACACAGCGGCAACCCGTCGGTAGCCGCAATTGCGGGCCGCATCAATAGTAGCACTGATTTCCCCAGGATGATGAGCATAGTCATCAACAACTGTGACACCCCTGTGTTCACCCACTATCTCAAAACGCCTTCCTACGCCTTCAAACCGGGAAACACTTGCCGCAACGGTATTAAAATCACATCCGATTTCAAGGGCCACAGCCATTGCTGCAAGCGCGTTCTTCACATTATGCATACCGGGAATACCCAGACAGACGTTACCAAGAAGTTCACCTCTGCAGCTTACATCGAAAACAGCCTTGCCCTTTGAAAATTGAATGCGGGTTGCCCTATAATCCGCTGCTTCAGATACTCCGTATGAAATGACTGTCCTGCGAATTCTGTGCATGACACTCTGCACTCCGGGATCATCTATACAGGCGATAACCGCACCGTCGAAAGGGACCCGTTCGGTAAACTGTACGAAGGTGTTTTTTATATCATCGAGATCGCTGTAGCAATCCAGGTGATCCGCTTCGACATTCGTGATTACAGCTATGGACGGATACATCGCAAGAAAAGACCTGTCATATTCATCAGCCTCTGCAACCATGACTCTTCCGGTTCCCACTACAGCATGAGAACCGGCACTTTTAAGCATTCCTCCGACCAACACTGTAGGAGAAGCATTCACATCCATCAACACAGTACCCACAAGTGACGTTGTGGTGGTCTTTCCATGAGTGCCGGAGATGCATACAGTAAAGTTTGAGCGCATAATGTCACCAAGCACTTCAGCCCTTCTGATGCAGGGAATGTTGTGTTGCATGGCGAATTTCCGTTCGGGATTATCCTCTCTGACAGCACTCGAGAAAACCAGAATGTCAGCTTTTTTGACATGGTCCGGATCGTGATGGTACTGGATTCTGATTCCCAGCGATTCCAGCCGCTCGGTCGATAAGGATCGGGCATGATCACTACCGGTGACAATATGTCCCCGGGAATAGAGCACCTCGGCCAAAGGACTCATTCCAGCTCCCCCGATACCAACCATATGGATTCTTTTTGTAAATTGTCTCATGCCGAAATCCCCAATTCCTCAGCTATCAACCCGGTTATTCTCGAAGAAGCATTGAATGGAGAATGGTCAAGGGCTTTTCTGCTCATTTTCTCGAACAGTTCCTGATTTTCCAGTATTGTCCGTATTGCACTGTCGATTTCCTGTTCACATCCTTCTGACTGGGCAAAACGAAATGCCCATCCCTGATTCTTTACAAGCCCGGCATTGACCCACTGCGGGCTTTCTGTAGAGACTGGGATGAGAACACAGGGAAGACCGAAAAATGCCGCTTCAGACAAAAGTGACGGAAAGCCTCTTCCGATAACGAGTCTGGATACAGCATAAAACGGATACGCATCTTTCAAAGCAGGAAAGAGAAACACTCCCTCGGAGGTTTTCAGAGCAGATCTTATCTGCCCATAATGTCTTTTTCCAGTCTGCCACACAACCTGAATACCATCACTGAGCCAATTTTTAACCAGATCAGCCAGGAACAGAAATGATTCCTTCTCGTCATCTCCGGCAATGAACACTGTCTTTTTGTTCCGATCAAGTCTCTTTGGATAAAAAGACTGGTCATATTCCTTCACAAAAGGCCATACAGGGACACCGGTCACCTCTCTGCTGGAATCAGAGGACTGCAGATCCACGGGAGGCAGACCGAAAAACACTTTTTTGGCTCCGCCAGCAAAGAAACGATTCACCGATCCGGGGACAGCATTCTGCTCCAGCAGGAAATAGGGGACAGATCTGAATCGTGCAGCGGCAAGTACAGGCAGCGACTCAAACCCACCAAAAGCCAATACCGCAGAGGGTTTTTCTTTACCAAAAAGAGAAGTGAACCGGAAGAACTCCCTGAAGCAATCTATAACAGATCCGATTCTCTTCTCTTCATTCATAGCGGAATGAAGAAATGGTATTCTGTATTTTCTGCAGATACTTCTGTCCTTCCCCTTACCGTTCCCGACCCACATCAGGTTGATATTGCGGGAATGCTTCCGCAACTCAAGGGCAACCGACAAAGCGGGAATATACTTCCCTTTCGGACCTCCGGCAGCCAGAAGCACTCGATGACAGTTCTTTTTATTCAGCTTCTGGTTCATAACTTCACATTCCTTACAGCTCTGACACTCTTATCCGGTTGAGAAACCGACCCGTGCTGCCGTGACTGGCTGGAAATGTTCAGCAACACACCCATACTGCACATCGTGAAGATAAGACTCATTCCGCCGTAACTTAAAAACGGCATGGGAACCCCTGTGGGAGGAACAAGACCAGTCGCAACAGACGAATGAACAATAGCATACAAAGCAACAATGAAAGTGAACCCAAAAGCCATCAGCTGACCTGTCCTATCGGGGGCATTCAAAGCTATCTTCATCCCTCTGTACACAAGAAACGCAAACAGTCCGAACACCAGCATGACACCGATGAAACCGAACTCCTCGCCCAGTACCGACAGTATGAAATCAGTATGAGGCTCAGGAAGGTAAAAATATTTTTGTTCCCCTTTACCCAGCCCGATTCCGAACAAACCACCATTTCCCAACCCCACAAGAGATTGAAATACCTGATACCCCAGGTTGTCACGCCTTTCAGACAGGTTGAAATATCCCAAAACACGCATCATTCTGTAGGGTGCACTGATAATCAAAGCCACGACGAGGGGCACAATTGCCGCACACACACCAGCTAAATGCTTGACCTTCGCACCAGACACGAACAGGATGGCAAATCCGGTTAAGGCAATGATTGAGCCTGTTGAAAAATCAGGTTCCATGACAATCAGCCCGCAAATCAGCCCTATACGGATGAGATGATGCATAAACATAGGCCACTCCATGGAATCTCCCTGTGTCTCCCCGCACTTCTTCGCGAGAGTCAGAACCAATGCCATACGTCCCAGATCAGAAACCTGGAACCTTACGGAGCCCAGAGAAATCCACCGTTTTGCCCCCTTCAGAGCATGACTGTCCGGAAGAAGCAGCACATACACAAGAAGTACAACAGCCGCAATGAAAAGCACTCCACTGTATTTGCTCCACAAGTGATAGTCCACATTGATGAACACCATTAACAGAATTACAGCCAGAAGTGCCCGTACAGTCTGCCGTGCCAGGAAAAAATCAGCTCCGCCGAAATCCTTCTGAGCAACCGCAAAGGAGGAGCTGTACACCAATACAATTCCGAAACCCAGCAGTACCAGTGTGGTAACAAACAGCCCCATATCCATCCGTCCGTATTTCGTGATCACTTCTGTTCCCTTTCAGAAACCAGATCCTGTACAGCCTTTCTAAACACTTCTCCCCGATGCTCGAAGTTTTTGAACATATCAAAACTTGAGCATCCTGGAGAAAACACTACCTTTTCACCTGAACGTGCATTTTCAAATGAAAGAAGAAGCGCCTCATTCAGAGTTCTGGCCTTCCGAACCTCAACGACGTCCTTCCATTGTGAAAACATCCTATCAGCTGCTTCACCTATTAGAACGATGCTCTTGACATTTCCGCGTATGGCATCCAAAACGACACTGAAATCGCAACCCTTATCCTTACCACCCGCGATGAGATGGACGGCTGAATCAAAAGCGCTCACAGCACATTCGATTGATTCAGCCGTGGTTGATTTGCTGTCGTTATAAAACACTATGCCACCAGTCTGCCCCACATATTCAAGTCTGTGGGGCAGGCCACTGAAAGAGCATAATCCTGCAGCGATGCGATCCGGATCCACCCCGGCTGCCACAGCCACTGCCGCAGCCGCACAGGCATTCTCATAATTGTGCTTTCCGCCCAGTTTCATTTTTGAAACATTATCAAGGAGAACACCAGAACTGCCACCAAATCTGTAACTGATGCCTCCATCGATGTAAAACACTCCGTCACCGCCCCTATCCTGACTACCGAAGTACAAGACACTTGTTCTGGATGAAAACTCCTCAGCCCAGACCCGAAGACGCCTGTCATGCATGTTCAGAACAAGATAATCATCCTGGTTCAGGTTGCGGGCAATGCGCTTTTTGGCATTGTAATACTCTTCTTCATCCGTGTATCTGTCAAGATGATTTTTCATCAGGTTGAGTACAGCGGCAACTCGCGGCCTGAACGCATCCACGGTTTCCAGCTGAAAACTGGAGACTTCAGCAACAACGAACGCATTCTCCGAGAGGCCTGGCGTTACGCTGACAACAGGCAAACCTATGTTACCTGCTACAACTGATTCATGACCTGCAGAATCCAGAACGGAACCCAGAAGTGAAACGGTGGTGCTTTTCCCGGATGAACCGGTTACAGCAAGAAAGGGTGCTTTAGAAACTTTGTAGCCCAGTTCCATTTCAGACCACACCGGAATACCCATACGGGTGGCTTTTGCGAGTACGGCGAGATCGGAACGAACCCCGGGAGAAAGAATGATGAGATCACTCTCGAGGATTTTCTCGCTGTGTCCGTCGGCTTCACATTCAACACGTGAAAGACCCTCACTCTGAAGAATATCCTCAAGCCGGGTATGTCCACAGCCCTCGCTGATGAAAACCTTACTGCCTCGAGAGTGAAGATACTTAGCAGCCGCTATACCGCTTTTTGCAGCACCGATCACTGATACCCGTTCTGGAGCGACATTTTGTATGTCAAGTTTTCTACTCATTTGCTGAAACCTTCAACGATTTTTTCCAGCCGAATACCTCTGGATCCTTTCAGCAGCACAGTTTCGCCTGCTTTAAGCACCTTACGAGCGATCTCCAGTGCTTTTTCGGAATCAGCGGCTTTATAGACTTTTCTGGAAGACAGTCCTGCATTCAATGCACCCTCAACGATATACGGGGCGTAATTCCCGACTGCGATTATTTTCCCGACCTCAGATCTGACAAGTTCTTCACCAAGCTTCAGATGCAGTTTGCGGGTGTATTTCTCCAATTCGAGCATATCCCCCACAATGGCAACCCGTTTGGTCTTCGATGGTGTTATGTCGACCAGATACCGGATAGCGCTGCTCATTGAGGAAGGATTCGCGTTGTAGCAATCTACAATAAACCTGATTCCTTCCTTTTCCTCCAACATTCCCCTGAGTGATACCGGGTTGAGAGACGAGAGAGCCTGACGGATAAGTTCATCGGGAATTCTGCACCTTCTGGCGATATAGATCGCAGGGAGAACACTGTATATGAAATGTCTTCCCGAAACACGCAGAGCAAACTCCTGGTCCTCAATCATGAAGGTAACACCTGTAGTGGAAACCCGGATATTTTCCGCTCTGATGTCGCATTTGGGAGTAGTTCCAAACAGTACTGTTTTCAGACCTCTCTCCCGGGCCCCTTTCACCAGACGGGAGTCGTCTCCGTTAAGAAGCATGAACCCATTTTTGCTCAAACCGTCTGCGATTTCAAACTTCGCCTGAGTGGTACCCTTGAGTGAGCCGAAAAGTCCTACATGCGCATAACCGATATTGGTGATGACCGCGATATCAGGAGCGGCGATCTTTGAAAGCGGATGTATTTCGCCAATATGATTAGCACCCATTTCAATCACACCCGCCCATTCATCACCATCGAACCTCAACAGACTCAGCGGCACACCTATGTGATTGTTCCAGTTCGAATATGTTTCACCGACTTTTATAACCTGGCTAAGGACGGATGAGATGAAGCTTCTGGTGGTTGTTTTACCATTTGAACCAGTCACACCGATGACAAGTAGTCCCATTTCCTTTCTGTACCGAGCGGCGATGCGCTGCACAGCCTTGAGCGTGTTTCTCACAACGATGCATTTTTTCCGATACTTCTCAGTCACAAGTTTGATGCCGGCCTTATCCACAACCGCAGCTACCGCACCTTTTTCAAAGGCAGATGCGATATATTTATGACCATCGTCATTATCTGTTCGCAATGCTACAAATACATCACCGAAAGTGATCTGTCGGGAATCATTGCACACAGTTTTCACTTTTTTACGGCGCATCGTTTCAGATGCATCCGATTCTGCAGCACCCCACTGGATGAGAGAGCCAACTGTAAGGGGTGTAGAATTCGATTTATGGCTCATCTGCTTTCCTTTTCCATTTCCGAATAGAGCTGTTCGACAATTTCCTTGTCGTTAAAATGATGACGGACGCCGTTCACTTCCTGATAGGTCTCATGCCCCTTTCCGGCAATGACAATGCAGTCACCTTCCCTGGCAGATCTGAGAGCACAGCGGATAGCCTCAAAGCGGTCGACAATGACAGTATGAGGAAAATCAAGAGGAATTCCCTTGAGAACATCATTTATTATCGTTTCCGGTTTTTCACTCCTGGGGTTGTCTGATGTAACAACAGCTTCGTCGCAATTATTAACAACAGCCTGAGCCATCAGGGGGCGTTTGCTTCTGTCACGATCTCCGCCGCATCCGAAAACAGAGATGAGCTTCCCCTGGGTAAGAGTACGCGATGTCTTCAATACATTGATCAATGCATCGGGAGTGTGCGCGTAATCAATGATAACTGTGAAAGGAGAATCGATCTGCACTTTGTCCATTCTGCCGGGAACAGTTTCTATCAAACTGAATGCATTCTGGACAACCGAGGGGTTTATCTTCAAAGCAACAGCTCCGGCCGCCATGGCAGTCATGTTGTATATATTGAAGAAGCCGTTAAGTATAGATGAATAGCGCTGAGTGCGGCCGTCGATTACCAGTTCCACCGTGCACCCGTCCCAATCGCATCTGTAATCAGAAATGCGCACGTGCGCATCCTCGGATCTTCCGTAAGTCACAATAGTTTCTTCGTCCGCGAGCTCCTGGTACAAACGTCTGCCGTAGTGATCATCGATATTGATCACACCGGCTCCGCCCTGCTTCAAATAGTGGGAGAAAAGATTCTTTTTAGCCTGGTAGTAATCCTCCATTGTCCCGTGGAAATCTAGGTGATCTTGAGTCAGATTGGTCCATACGGCAACATCATATTTCATACCGGCAACACGCTGGAGAATCAGCGAATGAGACGAGACCTCCATGACAAGACCTTTGGGCTTCCGGGAAGCTGTGCCGATCATCCGGTAGATATCCAGTGCTTCGGGAGTTGTGTGGGTTGCCTGAGAGCTCTCCCTACCCAAACGAAACTCCACAGTACCGAACATCCAGGACCACTCTTCGCCTAAAAACGCATCAAAAAGTTTTTTATATAGAAAGGCGGTAGTGGTTTTTCCATTTGTACCAGTAATTCCTACTGTAGCGAGACTGGAAAGGTCAACTTTCCATAAAGTGTGCCCCAGAATTCCCAGAGCAGCTCTGACATTTGAAACCATTGCCCAGGGAACACTCAGCTCTTCGTGACTGTTTTCAGAAACAACCGCAACTGCCCCAGCCTGCAGAGCCTGCTGGATGAATCCATCCCCATGGCTTTTCAAACCGGGTACAGCTACGTACAGTGCCCCGGGTTTCACACGCCGTGAGTCATACACGATATCGGTGATCTGAGGGTCCCCGTCTCCCCCCCTGCCGAGAAGACCGACTCCCGAGTTTTGAAGTAACTGAGAAAAATTCATACTGCATATCCCTTCATTATTGCCTGAAGTTCTGAGTTCGCTTCGGCAACAGGCTTATTTCAGAGTTTCCCTTCCAGTACAGAACAGAGTACAGGGCTGAAGGGGTTGCAAAACTTTCCCGGCAGAGGGTTCCTGTCTTTTCACAATACCACCACTCCCCACGGCATAAGCCGGAATTCCATTCAGATTCAGAATATTAAAAGCGTCCCTGAGGTCTTTTCCCACACAATCCGGTACAACAGCAGAGACACTATCCTTCTGCTCGTCACAATCCGCGGTGAAAAGAAGGACATCATCAGAATCAATGACAAAAGTACCTGCTGCGGGAGTCTGATAATGTATGGTATCTCCGCACCCCGAGAATCTGTATGGTATATTCAGAGAATCAAGTTCCTGTACCACACTGCCGCGTGTTCTCCCGACGTAATCGGAAACCCGCAAATGACTGTTCTGGACTCGATTCAGATTTGATCTCTTTGGTAAAACCTTTTGAGCGAACTCAAGTTCGGGATGACTGAGTATCTGAGCCATAATTTTTTGAAAAGCAGGCGCTGCAACAGCTCCACCACCGGTTTCTTCCACTGCCGGTTCATCGATCACCACACCGCAAAGAATAGCCGGATCATCAGCAGGAAGGAAACCGATGAAAGAGGACCAGTGCCGATCTCTACTGTACCCTCCCGCATCAGGCTTCCTACTTGTCCCGGTTTTCCCGGCTACAGCAATTCCCGTAATCGCGGCTTTTTTTCCAGTACCGCTCACGACCACCTGTGTGAGCATCTTGCGGAGTTTGGCGGCAACTTTCTCCGAAACGACACGACGTACCGGTTTGACAACGGAAGTATCCCTCACCTTGCCGTTATCAGTAACGATCTTGTCACAAATAACCGGAGTCACGAGAACACCGCCATTGGCAACACATGCAAAAGGCAGCATCATCTGCAGAAATGTTGAGGATATTTCGTAACCCATTGCCATTGTTACTCTCGTTCTGCCCGACCACTCGTGAACAGGATGAAGAATACCATCTTCCTCCCCCGGCAGATCCACACCCGTTTTTGCACCGAAGCCGAAATCCCTGCTATATTGATAAAACAGATCGTTTCCGAAGACATTTGCAACACGTGCGAAACAGACATTGCTGGACACAGACAAAGCCTCTGTAAAGGTCAGCATCTTGTAAGGAGCATGATCCCTTATCACCTGATTGTAGATTTTGTATATTCCGTTGTTGCCATCGAGGCTGTCGGTTACGCTGAAATAATTTTCCTGTAATGCAACCGCGGCCGTAACAACCTTGAAAGTGGAGCCCGGCTCATAAACTGTGCTGATACACCTGTTTTGTCTTTCAGCAAGAGAATACCGTGAGGGCAAATTGGGATTGAATGATGGTTCATTGGCCATAGCGAGAATTTTTCCATCATGGGGATTCATGACAATGGCCATGCCACCTTTAGCCTGAGCCGAGGCTACAACCTGTTTAAGAACTGTCTGCACGATTTTCTGGACATCCAGATCGATTGTCAGATAAAGATCACTCCCGTCCCGAGGTTCCTTTTCAGGAAGGCCGATCTTTCTGTAGGTCTGATGTCTGCCGTCCTTCTGAATCATTTCCCACCCGTCTTCTCCACGAAGATGGTGATCATAGGTGAATTCAATTCCGCCCAGACCGTAACCATCTCTTCCGACATACCCAAGCACCGAACCGCTTATCTCCCCTCTGGGATAGACTCTCTGCAGAATCGCTTTTTCCCCTCCGATCTCAGCCCCCAGTACTTCCATGTCTACAGCCAGCTTTCCCGAAACGCTTGAAGCGAGAATTGCTCCTTTGCGGTCGTGTATACTGCCACGTCTGGCATGTATGATCCTTCTCTGCTGAGCTTGACTTCTGCTTCTGAGTGCATATCTTTTCCCGTCAATTACCTGTACCACAAAAAGCCTGCCTGCGACAGCTAAACCGAACAACCCCAGAACCACACAGATGAATGCAAGGCGAACCCGGAACCGCTTCACTAACCTCTTTCTCCTGAAATGGAGCGCCGTACCCACGCAAACAATCTGCCGATACCGCTCTGCTCCAGCTTTCGTCCGGCCTCGCCTCCGTCGATAATCACAATCTGATCCGATGAAGGATAATCAAGTGAAAGTGCTTCCTTTGCCAACCGCTCTATCCGTGCTGTTGAGGACAGTTTTTCACATTCAAGCCGCAGGGATGCGATCTCCCGGTCAAGAGCCTCAAGCGTGTCGTTCATATTCTCGAGCTCTATTGACACCTGATTTATATGGGACTGTTTCCACACCAGCGCAAGAGGTCCGGACATAGCTGCCATTAGCAGAACAATTCCAACCAGCATGAAACGCAGTCGTACCACAGGAGATTTCACTTTACTCTCTTTTTTCCTCATACCAACTCCGTTTCGGTCCTCTCAGCCACTCGCAGACGAGCACTCCTGGAACGGGGATTAACCGCGATTTCCTGTTCCGATGCTGTCACAGCTTTTCTGTTTACGCGCTTAAGGTACACGGGTTTACTGCAGCTGCACACCGGAAGTTCAGGAGGACAAATGCAACTCTCTTCGGCCTCTCTGATGAATTCCTTGACTATCCGGTCCTCAAGGGAGTGATAACTGATAACTGCCAGGCGTCCACCTGCAGCCAAAAACTTCACCGATTTCGCCAAAAAAACCTGCAGTTCCTCCAGTTCCCTGTTCACTGCTATCCTAAGGGCCTGAAACAGTTTCGCAAAAATCTGAATTTTAATGTTTTTTCCGTATTCACTTTCTATACACGCCCTCAAATCGGAAGAGGTGTTTATTTCATGCTGCTTCAGGTACTCTTTTATAACTCCGGCCATCCTCTGCGGATTCCTGATCTCACCGTACTCACCAAGAATCCTGGCAAGCTCACCTTCATCAACCGACTTCAGCAGTTCCCTTGCGGTAATCCCTTCTGACTGATCCATTCTCATGTCCAGATCAGCCTCCTGCATATAGGAGAAACCCCGTTCCGCAGCGTCAATCTGCTTGGATGACACCCCAAGATCAACCAGCACACCATCAAGCTTTCCTATACCGTTGTCCTCCAGCACCTGGTCAAACGAGGCGAAGCGACTCTTTTGGAGAACGACCTTCGGTTTGAGATTGCTGATCCGGGAGCTTATGTTATCCAGAGCCTGGCTATCTCTGTCAATTCCTATGATCGTACCTTTTTCAGACAGACGATCCGCAAATGCCCTGAAATGACCACCCCCTCCCAAAGTACCGTCAAGGTATGTCCCGTTTTCCTTTATCGACAGCAGATCTAAAACTTCGTGCACCAGCACGGGTATATGATAGTCACTCCGCTTCATTTCTGTGCCAGTCCTGTCTCGACGGATTGAAAAAACACGTCATCGAAATCATCTGCCATGCCCAGGTATTCCTCATACCGAGCAGTATCCCATATTTCTATATAAGTAGCCTGACCTACCAGGGTTACCTCTTTGGCTATGCCGGCAACTTTCATTTGAGCTGCAGAAAGTGTGATCCGTCCCTGACCATCAAGTGTGGAGTCGCTGAGGATGCTGAAAAGGAGGCGTTTATGGCGGACAGTCTGAGGGGTTTCAGGACGGCTGGCCAGTTCGGATTCGTAGGTGTCCCAAAGGTCTCTGGGGTAGGCTCGGAGACAGTTGCTTGGTCCGCGGACAACAACAAAGGTCTCCTCAGCTTCGGGACAAAGTGCTTTCCGGAACTTAGCCGGAATGTTCACCCTGCCCTTGGCGTCGATAGAGTAGTCGTACCTGCCTCGAAACCGCCCCATCACAATTCCCCACAATTACCCACGTTTACACACTTTTACCCCTTAGAATACTATATAGGGATGATAGTGTCAAGTTTTTTTTATTTCCAGACACCTCGAGGCAACAGGCCCGGAATTCACCAATCAAAAAACGGAATAGGAAAAGCAAAATGGAATAAAAAAAAAGCAGCTACGATTCGTCGTCGCGCTGCCAGGCAGGAACCGCTACCTTAAAGAATTTAGCCTATTTTGGTAAGATCTATCTCTGTAGTATCATCCAAATTGGAGGGATTGAGAAAACGAGTGTCTTCAAAGAGTCTCAAATTGACTTTATTCTGAGGTTCCTTGCCGTCGTTTTTCTCCTCTTTGAGAATTTTCCTGAGGCGCGATCTCAGGGAATAGTTTTCACTTAAGACTACATCGTACTCACGGTGAAGATCGGCAAGTTTTCTTCTCAAAGCGGATGCGTCATCGGAATCACCCAGTTCCTCCGAAACGAACTGATCGAGGGATTTCTGCTGAAGAGAAATTGATTGAGTCATATAGGAAATCGCACTCTCCAGTTCAGAAAGGCGCTTTTCCAATTCCTTCACGGGGCGTTCCTGATTAGCCGCAGTGTGATGAGCACCACTGTTGAACTGCTGGACCTGATTTTTCAAAACCTGATCAGAACTGTTGGGGTACTTCTGCTGCACAAGATAAACAACAAGGAAAACAAATACGCCAAGGCCGATAACGGGAAGTATCCAAAGAAATTCTATACTCATATCTGCTCCAGTATTACTTCGCGGTAACTCTCTTAATTATATTACAACATAAAGGATAGTGTTTCAATATAATTCTGACGATGTGTGATTTTCAAATTTTTGGTCTCAACCGTTAAACAATGTAAATAATTACATACCAGCCAGTTCGAGGAGCACAACTGATGGAAAAACTACCGATCATGTCAGTTTCCGGAATCAGAGGAAAAGTAGGAGAATCGATAGATGATCTGTTCATTTCCAGAATCGCCTATATCCAGACCCGGTTATCAGGTGGAAACAAGATCATAATCGGCAGAGACACTCGGAATACGGGAGAAAGGCTTATGAAAGCCGCGTGCAGAGGAATCCGAGCCGCCGGTGCGGAGCCGGTGGATATAGGAATCGCTCCGACTCCCACCACCTGTGTTGCGGTTTCTGCTCTTGAAGCAAACGGCGGAATCATCATTACGGCAAGCCATAACCCTCTTCCCTACAACGGATACAAGATGGTACACGGCTCAGGCAGGCTCTACCGGGCAGAGGAATGTGAAAAGGTGTACACGGAATTTCACAGCGGCAACTACCCCGGCGATTCTGAAATCATGCGGTTCGATGACAAACCTTCCCAAACAGTTGATGCCTCCTCCATACATATAGAACGCATTCTCTCCAAGGTTGATACGGAACTGATCAGATCAAAAAACATCTGTATAGCCGTGGACTCGATAAACGGTGCCGCCGGAGCGGTTTTTCCAAGTCTTCTGGAAAAGCTCTCGGTCAAATGGGTCGGTGTGCACAACAAACTTGACGGCGATTTCGTTCACAATCCCGAACCCCGTCCCGAACACCTCGGCGACCTCTCCGACCTTTTGAAAAGCAGACAGGATCTGTGGGGCGGATTTGTTTTTGATCCTGATGCTGACAGGTTGGCCACCATGGGAGAAAACGGAGAGGACATCAGTGAAGAGATGACCCTGGTGTTCGCACTGCAGAACCTTCTGACCAAAGGTAAATCCGACATAGCCACAAATCTGTCGACATCGATGCTCATAGATGATGTGGCAGAGCGAAACGGCGTAAAAGTATACAGAACCAAAATCGGTGAAGCGAATGTCGTGGAAGGTATGCAGAAGAACGGATGCGCAATTGGCGGAGAAGGCAATGGCGGAGTCATCTATCCGGAGATTTCAACCGTCAGAGATGGTCTCGCGGCAATAGCCCTGATAATTGAACTGATGGCCAAAACAGAAAAGAAACTTACCCAGCTTGCCTCCGAATGGCCTGCCTATTCTATAGTAAAAGAAAAGATCTCCTGTGAAGGTGTTGATCCGACCCAGATCATAAACAGACTGACTCAGAACTTCGAGGACGAAAAAACGGATCTCACCGACGGACTCAAGATAATCAGGGAATACGGATGGGTGCACCTGAGGCCCTCCAATACCGAACCGATCATCCGCTGCTATGCGGAAGCCAAAACACAGCAGCTCGCAAGGGAACTGGCCGATATGGTGATGAACGAGGCCGCGAAATAGTTATCCACCTGAACAGGGCGTTTCATAAACAGATGCTTTTTGACAAGAGGGGCAGTATGATGAAATCACTTTACAAGGCCGCGGTCTGTGTCACATTTCTGGTCTTTCAGACTTTTTCAACTGGTCAAGCCGTCAGCGGCTCTGCAAATATTCCGCTTTCAGGTCCCGTCACAGAGGAAATATCTGAAAAGGCAAAAACAACAGCTGAGGACTTCCTGCGGAGAGAGCTTTATATATGGCTTAAAGAGAACATGTCTACGACTCTTGATACCGCAAACAGTGGATACAGCTATGTTTTGGACAAGTTCAAAGAGAGATGCCTGACTCTGGCCAGCGAGAAATCCGCATTCGAAGGTAAGATATGGAGATTCTCCTATGTAATCACAGACAAAAATATCAGAGAAGCGATTGAATCTCACAACCAGCTGTTCGATTCCCTTGCCAGGGCACAATGGCAGCAGTTTCAGGGCGCGATTGAACAGGAAAAGTTTACCATGGCCTTATCCGCGGGAGTTAAGGCGCTCAGCTGTGCGATTGCACACATCGGATCCGGGCAGGGAATCGAGCAGGAGATAAGAAAGGGTGTGCAGAACTTCTTTGACCGCATGCAGGTAAACTCAAGCGAAATGGTCATCGAGGGCAAACCCGGCACTCTCCCCGTCAGATCTCCCTCCGTGACGGTTGCCGTGGACAGCACTCCTCTGCTGGGCCTGGGTTACAGCGCATTTGTTCTGAACGGCAAAAAAGCTTTCGAGGTACTGACAGATGACAAGGGAAGCTTCTCTCTTGAGAGTTACCGGATACCATATGTCCACAATGGCAATTTTCTGACGCTGGTTCCCGATGCACAGTTCTACACTGATGCACAGACTGTCATCAGCCTGGAGGATCTCGGCCTCCAGATGAACAAGGGCCAGAATCTCTCTTTCATCTACAAAGTCACCACCCCCACCTACACACTCGATTACAGAGCCGCCTCCCCCAAAAACGAAGTCAAGCTTCCGGATAACTTCTTGGCCGATTCGCATATCCGCAAGTACCTGAAGGATTCCTGCAATCTGAAACCCGCTCCGACCGGAACCACTCCGGACCTGACCATCAGAATCAATGCGGAAATATCAAAACCGGAATACCCCCAGACCGGAGAAGCCTCCATGATGCTTTTGTCCCGAATAGACATAAGCGGCGGAGATTTGGAGGGAAGCGAGGAGATGATTTACGAAAAGAGACACGAAAAAGGTGTAGACATTCCTCTGGGCTTATTCATCTGGGAAGCTTCGGGCAAACTGCGTTCAAAGATCCGGGAGATTCTCAACCAGTTCTGAAACCGCAACAGTCAACCCTGGTTTTTGTCAAAGCCGGGAAGTGATGCGACCTCAACGCCGGGAGGAGTTGATAGATACAGTTTCTTAAATATGCGCCTCAGAAACAGTTTCGCCTGCCTGGCCTCCTCAAGAGTCTTTTCCGGATCTTCATGCCTCGAACCTGCAAGCTCCAGAATAAAGCCGCCGCGGAAACCGGTTTCACTCAATTCGTAAAGCAGTTTCTGCCAATCGATTATTCCCCCTCCCGGTGGCAGATGATCGTCGAAATGGCCGACATTGTCATTGGCGTGAACCAGCTGCAGATGCCCGGAAAGCTTGAACATCACATTATAGATATCTCCTGAAAGCACCGCATGGCCGGTGTCCAGACAGGTAGCGATATTAAGGTTGTTCATGGCCCCCATTATCCACATCAAATCACTGGTGCTGCCGAAGGGCAGATGGGGCAGCATGTTCTCAAGCACCAGCCCCACCCCCATTTCCTGACAGTGGCGAGCAACCTGGGTCAATACCTGAGCTGCATTTGTAAGCCGCTGCATTCTCTCTTCTATGGAAAAATCTATCTGCCGGTCCGGACCGGGATGAATGACAAAATGACGGGCATCCAGAATCGCTGCAGCATCGGCAGCCCGGAATATCTCATTTATGGAATGATTCCGTTCCTTTTCATCAGGTGAAGAGATATCCACATTGATGAACGGGGCATGGAAAGAGTATGACTCGATACCCAGATCATTGAGCATTCGTGCTACTCTGCGCACCGCATTCAGATCATGGAAATTCAGATGGGAAGGCGATGAACAGACTTCCACCATGCTGAATCCCGCCTTTCTGATCATTTCGAGACAATCAAAGATGCTCATCCGGTAAAAACAGCCCGTTGAAAGGCCTACTGGCCAGTCGCTCATATTTAACCCTTTCCAGAAGTGATTTCTTATATGGTTCCAAACTGCACGTTCCGCTATTGTTGTTACAATAGAAACTTTCTTTAACCGGCCAACAGTCGAAAAAATCCAACTTGTCACCGCCGGTAACGATCAGACCCGAAAACACCCGGGTATAGAAATCGGCCCGATACGCTGCATCGTAGAAATACCACTCATTACCCCACCCGTAATCTCTTTCAAACTTGGAACGGATCAGACCGGCAACATCTCTGGGATGCCAGCCAAGCGAAAGAAACACCCGAACCACCTGCTGAATGCCTGATGGCTTGAGAAGCAGGTCATTGGGATTTTCCAGTATGAAACGGGTACAGGGCGGCAGCAGCTCCAGAGGCGCTTTATCGTAGGTCTCAGGCCATCGGTCATATTTCTCGTGTTCCTTTGAGTAGTACCAGTCGTGAAAGCGGGCTGTATCGCTTGCTTCATAATCGGCGATGAGAGCCAGTGTCCTTTGGGACTGCTCGGGTATCTGCACCGATGCCCTCTTTGCCAAATCCGTAACTTTGGAAAAATCCCGCATACATTCTATACCCTGCCACAAACTCATTTCGAAAAGCGGGATGGATGCCATCGGGGGAATTTTTTCCCGAAGTTCATCTGTCAGTATTCCCCCTTTCCTCCAGGGCTTGAGGTAGAGGCTGTAGGGAATGCGGATGACGCGGGTGTTGAGCTGGTCTCCGTATTCAGTAATGTCAAGAGAAATCATTTCCCTGCCCCTCTGTTGGGGAGGAACCTCTACCGCAGTGATCCCGATGGGTATTTCCGTTCCTGCCGCAGCCTTTTGCCGCACCCGGTAGGCAACGTGCTCCATGAGCAGACCCAACCCCGCGTAGGCAGAACCCAAATCGTGATCTATTGACAGGGGTGAGGGGGGATGTTTTTCCTTGTAACGCTGTGCCAGATGTTCAGGAAGACGCCCTATGCGGGTCAGTTTGCCGTATGCGGCCGAATCGCGCAGCAGACGCCACACGAAATGGTGTCCCCTGCCGCTTAAAATGTGCAGCGGAGCAATTCCGAAATCCAAAAGAAACTCCTGGATGGCGATTTCGGAGGACCTCTGAAGTGAAAATGCCCGCCGGGGATCAAGGTAGGGCTCGGCCTGAAAGTCGAAGTTCACATATTCTATGTCCAGATGAACGATAAGTGAAGTCTTATCCCAAAGAGAGCGGCTTACATCCAGTCCTCTGGAAAGAAGCTGCGGAAGTTCCCCCGGCAGTCTGAAATAGCTGCCCAGCTCGGCTGCGGTGGGCTCATCGCACTGGGTAATGTAGAGGGCCGAAACATCTTCGAAGCTCCTGCCCCCCAGAAATTCCATCATCCTCCTGAAAACAGAGGGATTCTGGTAGTATTCATGCACATCCATCAGCTCTTCCCGGTTCCGCATGACAGCCAAATGTGATAAAAACCAGTGCAGCTTATTTCTCTATTAACAGCACAAAAAATGTGCCAACGGCATATGTGGATGGCAGAAATGTTGCTCCTTTTACCCTCAGGAAGATAATTTCCCGAATTCTCATTCTTTTTTTCTGGGGTAAAAGGGTTGTTTTATGGATACATCGGCTTTCATCCGCTCCAAAGCAGTTCAGCTGGGTAAACTGGCGGTGAGAATGACCACAAATGTCAGCTCGGGACATCCCTCATCCGCTCTCTCCATTTCACATATCGTAACCGCCCTGATGTACAGGATCATGCGCTTCGACCCTCAGGACCCCTGGAACAGAGGCAATGACAGACTGGTACTCAGCGAGGGACATACAGTTCCCATAGTCTACGCGGCCTATGCCGACCTCAAAGGAGTATACGGCTATTCCCCTGAGGAGAAGCGGCAGCTCTCCATGGATGACCTCGATACGTTCAGGCAAATCGATTCGCCGCTGGACGGACACCCCAATCCATCGGTGGGATTTCCCTTTTTCGAGTGCGCAACCGGATCCCTTGGCCAGGGGCTTTCCTGTGCCTGCGGCAGCGCACTGGCCGCGCGCATGGATGGAATAGAAAACCATTACTATGTGATAATCGGAGACGGGGAATCACGTGAGGGACAGGTTTGGGAAGCTTGCGATTTTCTTGTCGATTACCACCTGAGCAATGTGATTCCCATTTTCAACTGCAACGGTCTGGGACAAAGCGAGGCGGTTTCTTCACAGCAGTCAGACCAAAAGCTTGCTTCGAAACTTGAGGCATTCGGGTTCAGAGTTTTTTCCATAGACGGTCACGATCCGGATCAGATAACGGAATCCATCGAGAAAGCGAAAAACGCCTCCGAACCGCATGCCATCATTGCCAGAACGAGAAAGGGATGGGGGGTAAAGGAACTTCACCAGACCAACTCTCACGGAAAGCCCCTGAAAGAGGAGAGTCTGCTGGAAGCCTATTCCAATCTGGATGAGCACGCGGAGCACCTTGGAGGCATATCGGAAAATACGGCACCGGCATCCAAACCGCCGGTTGTTGAAATCCCCCGCACAGTGCCGGGCAGAACGGGAGATCCCGATTTTTCTGAACTGCTCAAAGGGACTTCGGCAGAATCAAAACTGAAAAAGAACCTCCTCAGCACCAGAAGAGCATACGGGCTGGCGTTACGAGACCTGGCCAGGGTTGATGAAAGGACTGTGGCTCTGGATGGTGATGTCAAGAACTCGACATTCTCCCAGTACATGGCCGATGAATTTCCCGACAGGTTTTTCGAATCCAGAATCGCTGAACAGAATATGGTTTCCGTTGCCGCGGGCCTGTCCTCTTCGGGCCGAATCCCCTTCGTTTCCACTTTCGCCAAATTCATCGTAAGGGGGTATGACCAGTTTGAACTCGCCATAGTTTCGGAAGCCAATATAAAGCTTGTCGGTTCTCATTCCGGAGTGAACATCGGTCCGGACGGGCCCAGTCAGATGGGAATGTCGGATCTGGCGTTCATGCGGGCCTACTCCTGCGCCAGAAACAAACGGAGCGGACGACCGCTGGTGACCATCTTCAACCCCTCCTGCGCTGTTGCGGCCTACAAATGTGTCCAGCTCATGGCGGACATCCCGGGCGCATGCTATATGAGAACCATACGGGGCGACACCCCCATTCTCTACAAGCCCTCGGATACGTTCAGAGCGGGCGGCATAAAAGTGCTCAGGGAAGGAAGTGATCTGGCATTGGTAACCGGCGGCTATATGGTGCATATCTGTCTCAGACTAGCCTCACGTCTGGCGGAAAAGGGGATCGAAACCACAGTTGTAGACTGCTACTCGTTGCCGGTTGATGCATCGGAGCTGAGGAGTGCTGTTTCAGGCTGCAGAAGCGTTGCCACCGTCGAAGACAACCTGGGTAACGGGTTAGGTTCTGAAATTGCATCAGTCATGCTTTCAGACAGCCCCAACGGGACCCCGCTGAGACAGTACTTTGTCAAAAGACTTCCGAAATCAGGTCTTACCGCCGATGACGTTCTGGAATACACCGGTCTGGACCTTAGAAGCGAATGGGATATCTAGCATTGATTTTTTTAAAAGAGATTCCCCGGTTCAGGGAATCTCTTTTAAGACGGGCACATCATCTGTTCGGAAAAGAAGCCCCGGATATGTCGTGAAGGACCTCACCCGACAGTTCATTTGTGGTGCTCATGGCAAGATCACCCAAAGCCAGAATACCCACCACATTCCCGCTGTCATTCTTCACCAGCAGACGACGGACCTGTTTGTATTCCATTATATGAGCCGCCTCTTCAATGTCGGCATTTTCCTTGCAGAAGAACACCTCCGGTGTCATCACATCACTCACTTTCGTTTCTGAAGGATTCAGTCCCTCGGCAACGCAACGAACGGCGATATCCCGGTCGGTGATTATCCCCACCGGCTCATTTCTGTCGAAAACAGGACATACTCCCACATTTCTGTCGCGCATTTTTTCCGCAGCGCTTTTCACAGTCTCCAAAGGGGTTATGTAATCAACCCCGTATGTCATAATATCTTTCACCTGCATAAAACCCTCCTTGAATAGGCCTATCTAGAAAAATTACGGAGGATTTCCATGAGATGTTTGATTTTTCGATTGCAAGGGGATGCCGCAGCCCCGCTTGTCGGGTCTGCGGCTTGAAGGATTTACTCACCCTGTTCGAGTACGCAGATAGCATGAGGTATGTTGATTCTGAGGGCAACGCTCTCGGAGATTACAAATGTGTAGTCTCTTCCCTCCGGACCTTCAAAACCGGTCATGAGGTCCTGTCCCAGGGCTATAGATGCAAACTGGGCACCGTAGTTTACAAGCACTCCACCCTCGTTCAAAGCCGGCGCCTTTGTAATTCCCTCCGACACCAATGATCTGAGATGCTCGATCTCCAACACTTCCTCCTGAGGATAGCGCTTAAACAGACTGTTATACAGAGAAGGTGCAAGGGCCAGGCTGTAGGGTCCGTGAAACCCTGCTTTATCCAGCTGTTCGATTGCAGAGATCACCGTATCGGTGGCATCCCCGATTTTTTTCCACGGTTTGAGTTTCGATTTGAGGGTGTCCGGAGTATTAACCAGACCCTGAACTCCCAGTGCTGAGGATCCGTAGAAAAGGAGTTTATCCTCCTTGTCGGCCAGAGCCAGAACACTTGACACAAGTTCCTTCATATCGAACATGATTCCTGATGAGGCATACTGATCCAAGTCTCGGCTGTTGAGCGAAAATTTGTTCACCAGGAAAGCCAACGGAATTGCTCCTGCGCTGCTTACCGTAAGATCCCCGGCTCCTTCCTCGCTGAGGACCTGGTCATGTTCGGGCACGAATTTCAGCCCAAGACCGTAGGGGCCCTCTATGTGAAGCAGTTTCCTTGCACAGAGTACCCTCGATGCTACCGATTGAACAGTTCTGTCGATCTGTTCCCATATCTTATCCTCAAAAGGAGCATCTCCCCTATTAAGAAAATTTTCCGACATAAACACTCTCCCTCCCGACTTATTTCTGTCCCTGTTTTCTCAGATCTCCAACACTCGGAATAGCCTGGTTTCCACCGCCTGCGCCTCCGGTAATTTCCTCATGAATCTCCTCCACCTCTTTTGCCCCCTCTTCCATCAGCTCCGCTTCATCCGGAAGGAGCATTTCTATGAGCTTCTGGAACTCACCTTTGTGAACTCGTTCCTCATTAGCAATATCCTGAAGAACAGCCTTTGCAAACTGGTTATCGGTGGCATCGGCAAGTGCTTCGTAAAGGTGTGTGGCCTCTTCCTCGGCTGATAGGGACAGCCTCAAAGCTCTGGACAGCTCGCGGTCACTCATTTTCCTTCCGGGAACATAGCCTACGAAAGGATTGACAAATTCTGGCATGTAAGCCTCCTATTGTTTGAGTTAGAATTTAATAGTATATGACAAAACCAATCCTGCCGCTCCGATTCCCGCAAAGGTAAATGACATAATGGAGGATGTGAGATGCCTGTCCCGCCGCTCCTTCGTTCTCTGCCATTTTCTGATGATATCGGGATCATCTATATGCTCATCAACATCACTCAGGTCCTGAAGTTCTCTTTGCGAATCCCTGAACTTCTTCCCCTCCACAGTTCCTACCAGTACACCTGTGATAAACAGAACCGCCCCACCATACCGCCCGATATTCCTGAGCGCGTGGCTGTCACTGACATCGGTTCCGTATTTTATGAGCGTTTTTCCATCCTTTTTATAGGTCAAATAGCTGAACGGTTCCTTACCGGCCATGTATTTTGTCCCTTTGACTGTTATGTCAGCCCTGCCATTCTGTCTGAAAAGGCAATTATCAACAACAAGGAATTGTGTAAGCGAATTGATTCCAAAAAGAGAATAACGGATATGACAGTGCCTGAAGAGGCTTCCTGTCCCGCCCTCCTCCACTGTGATACCGTTCCAGTCGTAAGGGGCCGGTTGTGTTGAATCCTTCTCCCGGGATGACCGATCATGTTCCGATGTAAACACAATCGGATCTTTCTTCGTACCTTCCGCTATCAAAGTGCCCCTGATGATGAGTCCGGTGAAATTTCTAAAGTGAATGACCACTCCCTTTTCCATCACAACGGTCTCCCCTGCCTGGACTACTATATCCGCATCAGCCACAAAAGGTGAGCCGGACTGTTCCAACTTGAGAGGAAGTGTTCCTGCAAGAGGGGTGAATGAATTCTGCTCCTGCCCGTGACACAGAGCCGCTGCAAGCAAAATGAAAAGATGTTTAGTCTTCATTTTTCTCAATCCGTCTTGATGTTTGACAAATGCCTGATTTCCTCTTGCGCACGAATGAAATTTTGATGTGATCTATCGTTGCGATAGAGGTACTTGACATCAAACCAGCTGTTGAGAGCCTGATTACGAAACTTTTCAACAGGGTTCTGTTCATAAAAGATGGTAAGACAGCTTGCCGTATAGAATGCCGCTCTTTTATCCAGTTCACGTGAATCGGAAAACCTGGAAACTGCCGAACGGCTTTTTTCCATAAGCTTCAGGACCGTTTCATACTGTTTCTTTTCGTAAAAGAACTGTCCTTTGGCAAAATAGTATTCCTTGTCGTTGATTTCAGGTTCTCTGCTGAAAAAAGCTTCAAGCTCATTTTTGCGACGAAGCACCACCAGAGCCCTCATGCGCAGCAGACGCACCTCCGTATCCTGTTTGTGCCGATCGCTTAATAAATCATAAACAGCCAAACCCTTCTCGAAATTCCCCTGAACTATTTCAGTTTTGAAAACTTCGAGAAGATCGTTCTTTCGATAAAGCCTCCGCAACCTTTCAGAAAAACTCTCGAATCTAAAAATGACACCGCCGGAGTCTCCCATTTCTTCCTCGGATCGAGCCAGAACCGTATCATTTTCCTCTGAAAGCAGCGTGTCCGAAGGCAGAGTTTCATTGTCCGGCGCCTGTTGACCCTCTGCCTGAGTTCTTTTCTGATCAGACCCGTCGTCCTCTCTTCTGCCGGTCTGTTCAGTTTCCCCCCCGGAGTCAGCTTCTGATCGATGGATTTCCGGGTCACCATTTTTCTCTTCAGATACAGAAGCCGATTCAGATGAATCCGAGGTGGAATCCTCAAAAGAAAGTTTCGTTTCCAGCGGATTCAGAAAACCGGTCAGCATATTCCTGAGAGAAAGAGACTTTTCAATGAATGCCTCAGGTTCTGTTTTCCAGATGAGCAACAGCACTACTACACCCAGAGCAGCTCCAAGAGGAACGGCTTTAGGGACCTTGCGTCCAACCACAATACGCCCCTGGGTTGCATTGAGCAGGTAATCGATGACATCCTGAGGCGAATGGCGACTTAGAGAATCATGCACTTTTTCCAGTTTTCCAAGAACAGCTGAAACCTCCGGACGATTCGACGGTTTGTCTTCCAGACACATCTTCACCAGACGTTTAAGTTCCCGGGGCAGTTTCAGCCTGTACCTTGAAATGGGGATGAAACGATTATGCCTTCTAGCTTTCAACAGTTTGGAAAAGGAGGACTGAGGAAAGGGTTTCTCCCCGCAGATCATCTGGTAAAGCACACAGCCCAGAGAATAAATATCGGAACGACAGTCGCCTTTTTTCCCGAAAAGAACCTCCGGTGCCGTGTACTGCACCGACTCTTTGACCTTTTCACTATTTCCTACATCCGTTATTACATTCTCACCCGTTCCCAGAAGCTTCAGCCCCTCCGAATCACAGAGAACTATTTTGGAAGGACATACATTCATCTGCATGATTCCATGTTTGCCACCAACGGGCTTGAAGTGATGCAGATAATCCAGTACCCTGCAGATGATAATCCCGACCGCGGTGCACACTTCCAGAGGAAGAGCCCCTCGCTGTTCGAACACTTTCTCCAGAGACGTACCATTGATCTTTTCCATCTCCACATATGGACACCCCTTATGCAGACCTACCGAAAACACCCGTGCCAGATTCGGATGAGACAGTTTGAGGAGAGTCTCCACCTTGACTGAGAGCACCTCGCCGCGGGATCTCTTCAAAAAAAGCCTGACAATACGCTTTTGGCCCTTTACCGAATAGACTACCTCATCATCCGCTTTGGCGACAAGAGAATCAATGAGGCACGAACCCACCCTGGCGGGCGTGTTCCTGTGGGAGAAATCCTGAGGATTGGAACGGTCCACAAAACAGCCTTCTCAGTGCTTTCCGGAACTATCCAGAGCCTCAAGCCCTGCCGCTATGAACTGGGCCATGTCCCTGGGGCCTCGGCTGGAGATGAGATTCCCATCCCTCACCACAGCTTGATCCACAAACTCGGCTCCCGAATTCACAATGTCCTGCCTGACCGACTTGTACCCGGTCACCCTCCGACCCTTTAGCACCTGAGCGGTAATCAGTATCTGGGGAGCGTGACAGATGGCCAGAACCGGCTTGCCACTCTTCATAAACGAAGCCACAAACCTCACCGGTTCCTCATGTGCTCTCAACCTGTCAGGCGAATACCCTCCCGGAATAAGCAACGCATCGAACCGGGAAGGATCAGATTCTGCCACTTCGCTCTGTATTTCAACTGCAGTCCCCTCTTTCTTTCCCTTCACCTTCGCTCCTTTTGAAAGTCCCAGCGCAGTTACCTGATGCCCCGCTTCCCTAAACGCTTTGACTGGAGCGGTATACTCCACATCCTCAAACATGTCATCGACCAGAACTGCCACATGAGCCATGTCCACCTCCGATATTCAGCCCAGAAACGGTATATTAGATGAATAAAGCCATATTGCAAAGATTATGCCGATAATCAGAACCGCTCATTTCTGTCATTTTCGCAAAAGAGAGAATAAAGGGGAAATGGAACTCTTCTCAGTGTACTTCTGAGTGAAATTCCGGCATCCAGGATTGTGCACGGTATTTGCGTATGATTTCTGCTCGAGGCTCAAAACCTCAAAGCATCAGAATATTCAACCGGGAAGCACGCAACACGATGCAGCTCTCAGAGAAAGGAATCAGTCATATGCTGACTTACGGATTGACACGCGAGTTCCCCTTCGATTTCGACACAGTGATGGCCGAACTCCCCAAGGTACTCCGGAAAAAAGGATTTGAAATTCTGTCCACCTGCCACATCGACCAGACATTCAACGAACTGATGGACATCGATTTCAGACGCTACTCCATTTTAAGCGTCACAATCCTTCCGCTCGCCTATAAAGCGCTGGTCAGAGAAAAAGACTTCGGAGTAGCACTGCCCTGCAACATTGCAGTATACGAGAAAAACGGTGAGACCGTCATCTCCACAATCAGGCCCTCTGTCTTCATGCATGTGATAGGAAATGAAAATCTCACGACCGGAGCATCCGTGATGGAGCGCAAACTTCAGGATGTGCTCGATGCTTTCGAGCGCAAGAAGATAAAAACCGAACGGAGCAGAATCCAGAAGGGAACAGCTTACGAAAAAGCGGTCGCATAAAGCGCCGGCTAGCGACATGAACCGGCACATGAGGACACCTGGTTCATCGAGGGCAGTTCGATTCCGAGGGGAGCACAGTCAACGGCTCTGTTGTAACAGCGCCTCCCTGCCTCCTCCTGACCGGAACAGAACTGTACCGACGCTAAAGCAAGCAGAACTCTGTACCTTCTGAACCTCTCCTGAGTCCGGTCCAGAGCATCCAGAGCGTTTTCGAGGTATTCCCGCGAAGCACCGCAGTCACCTGAAGCTCGGGTGTTTTCTGCCTTGAGATAGTATATCTGTGAAAGAGAACCGAATTTCTTCTTTTTACTGTAATAGGCTTGCGCTTCCTCCAGTGCCTGAGGATTTTCTATTCTGCGGCTGAGAATCCAGGAACTCTTGGCTTTGATGAAGGAGTAGTAATGCTCACAGTCCTCACCCCTTAGCGGTTCGGTTTTTCTGAACCAAGACGAGGACTGCGCTTCATCCCCTCTGCCTGCTTCACACAACGCAAGCATCGCGGCAGCTCTTGAGGCGGAAACGGAATCCTTATAAAAAAGCATCTCTTCATAAGAACGGGTCAGATAAGAAACAGCACTGTCCATCGTTCCCAGCTCGTAGAAAGCCCTTCCTGTATTGAATAAATAGTGAGCTGCTCTATGCACATCGTCAGCTCTTCTGGCACGAACGAAGCCTCTTTTATAAAGCTGCACGGATTTCGCCAGATCACCGCTGAGAAAATACCTGTAAGCTCTTATCCCGTAGGTGTCCCAGTACCGGGGGGTTTTCTTTCCGGTTGAAGCACAACCGGCAATCAGAAGAGCGGAAAACAGAAAACACAAATATTTCATCTACAAGAAACTCCTCACGTATCAGGGAAGGTCCTTAAGCAACGGATCGGGCTGCTCGCCCAGGGTTTTTCTGAGCAGCCAGTTTTTCTGCAGCGCCCTCATCATGATCTCCGCTTCCGCGATATTCTCCTGCAGTCGGTCCACCATCCCGGGAGCGTCATCCGAAACGGTTCTGATGTTCGCCACAATGGATTTGGTTTCCTCAAGAGAGCTCTTCAGGGTGGCGATTACGGTAAACAAGGTATCCACGAATGTTTTCCCCTCAACGCTCATATCCCTGAGTGCCAGGATGAGTGAATCGGTTCTGCGCAGAGTGCCCCTCATATCGTTTGTCATCCCTTTGGTATTCCTGGATATGCCGACCGTGTTCTCCCCGATCTCTTTTGCGTAATGATAGAGAGAATCCTCGGTAAGAAGTTTCCCAACGGTTCCTTCACCATTGCGCACAGTCTTCACAAGTTGCGATATCTCCCCGATCATCCCCGCTGCCGATTCGATAGTTTTGTCAAGCCTTACAGGATCTTCACCGACAAGGGTGTCACCTTCCTTTGCCATGGATGATAACTCACTGCCTCCGGTCAACTCGATCTCCCAGTCGCCGACAAAACCCTTCTGTTTGAGCTGAGCGCGGGTATCCTTTCTCACCAGATGATTGTAACGCCCCCTGATACGGAAGTGCACACATACCTCCCGCTCTCGTATAAGCTCCACCTTCCTGACATGCCCGATGGCAGTTCCGGAAATGGTAACCTGATTTCCGTTTTTCAGACCGAGACTGTTCTCGTAGATCACATGGAGCGTGCACCATTTCTGCAGTCCGTCATTTTTAAGAATCGTATAGACAAGCAGCACCGGAATCGCCAGAAGAGGGATTAGTATGAAGGCACCCACGAAAAAATTACGGTGTCTGCGTATCAGCGGCTCGGAGGAAACTGCAGTTCTTTTCTTTTGTTCCATAGTTCACTTCTTTTTGGAATTCACCATTCCCCTGAATACTCTAAAATGCTCGGAGGCAGATTCTATTCTGCCGTTTTTCAGCATCAGCCTCTTTGCCTGCCATTCCGGCCAGGCATTGAGAGCGTGGCTGATCATAACGATTGTCATCCGCTCCTTCTTCCACTTGTCATGAAGAACATCGATGATGCTCTGGGCGGTAAAGGGATCCACACCACTGAGCGGCTCATCGAGCAGAAGCAGCTTAGGATTTTTTATAAGCGCCCGAGCAATTGCAGCAGTTTTAAGCTGCGCGGCTGAAAGAACCTCCGGAAAAGCCTTGTCTATTCCGCTTATCCCAAGCTCCTCCATCTGCTTTTCGACACATTTCCTTATTTCCGCATCACTCAGATCGGAACTGCAGCGCAGCGGCAAGGCGATGTTTTCAAACACCGTATGATTGGAAATGAGCGCATGCACCTGAAACACATAGCCGATCTCCCTGCGCTTGTCATACAGATCATACTTGGAGAATGAAGCTATGTCCTTTCCATCCCACAGAACAGATCCTTTTGCCGGAGAGAGAAGTCCTGCGCACAACTCAAGCAGGGTGCTTTTTCCTTGACCGCTGCGCCCTCCAAAAATAATTACCTCGCCCGGCTCCGCAGTCAAATTGACATCCTCCAAAACAGAATAGTTCCCGTACCTGAATGACACCTCCTTCAACTCGAGTCTAGAGCACATAGTAGCCCAGACTGATTACAAGATTCAGCAGTATCGTCATGAACATGGAAGAAACCACGGCCTGGATCGCCGAAGGCGGAACACCCCGTATATTGCGCACGTTAAGCCCGTGATGACAGCTCACCAGGGCGACAATCAGACCGAAACTGATACTTTTAATAAGAGAAACCAAAACATCCTTGAAAGAAAGCGCATCAAGCACCTTCCCCAGAAAAATGCCGAAAGGCACGTCGACTGTGACATTTGCCACCAGAAGACCGCCCAGAATGGCAATCATGTTAAAATACACATTGAGGCACACGATGGAGCCGACAATTCCCACCAAAGAAGGAAGCACCAGAAAATGAACCGGGTCAACCCCCATCACCTCAAGAGCCGAGACTTCCTTTGAAACCCGCATGGTCCCGATATAGGTGGCCAGTGCTGATCCTGAACGGCCTATCACCACCAGCGAAGTTATAAAAGGGCCAAGCTCCCCTACCACTACGATCACAAGTATTCGCCCGAAGTACTCGCTGACTCCCAGACGGGGCATGTTGGTCATGGCCTGAAGCACGATCGCATTGCCGCAGAGAAAGGCTATTATGCCCACAAGCCAGAACGCCTCCACCCCGGTATAGAGTATCTGACGTGAGATCTGGCTTAAAAACGAGGTATACGGTGCCCTGCCCGGACGGAATGCAGCATAGATTGTATCATAGAGCAGACCGGCCATGCTAATGAAGATCTGTCCCGTCCCGAGAACTTTGGCCCCCAGATCATTTATCAGCTTACAAGCTCCTCTAACCACCTTTAAACCCCATGATGGCTCCTGCGCCAGGCCTCGAACCGGGCCCAGAACCTTTCACGTGAAGCATGCTCGAGTGCCGAATAGACCACGGGCACTTCTGCAAACCCGAAAACTCTGCGATAGGCCGCAACGTTTTTCTGCTGCATGTTCCGGGACAGTTTATCTCCCTTGGTCAGAATCGGGAGTATCGGAATATCGAGAATCTTCAGCCAGCCGAAAGCTTCCAAATCCACAGGTGTTCCGGGATGCCGTATATCCAGCAGCCAGATTATTCCGGCTAAATTGGACCGTTTTTCACAATAATCCGCAATCAACCTGCTCCAGCGCTCCTTTTCGCTGTTGGATGCTTTAGCGTAGCCATACCCGGGAAGATCCACCCAGAAAAGCTCCTCCTCAAGCCGGTACAGGTTCGCGAGAGTGGTTTTACCCGGCCTTTTCGATGTCCGGGCCAGATTACCGCAGGCCAGCACATGATTGATGAAAGTCGATTTGCCCACATTGGACCGCCCCATGACTGCATACTCTTCTCCCGACGGCTCGGGCAGATCTCTGAAATGGGCTGCTGAGGCAACAAAAGTCGCTAAATACGCTTTTACTGGAATTTGTTTCTGATTCATAATGTGAAAATATTATAATATGAGATCATATGAAACCGCAATCAAATCCGAAATTTTGTACCAGCAGAGGAAACGGATGAGTATTCAGGACGCTATCAAAACCATAACAGCAGGTAAGAGTCTCTCTCTTTGCCAAGCATCCGACGCATTCACTGATATCATGGAAGGACAGGCCACCGATGCCCAGATCGCCGCTTTCATTGTCGGGCTGCGCATGAAAGGTGAAACTGTAGAGGAGATTACCGGAGCGGCATCCGTCATGAGGGAAAAGGCGGTACCCATACAACCCAGAGAAGGTGACAATCTGGTCGACACCTGCGGAACGGGTGGTGACGGTTCAAACACTTTCAATATTTCCACCGCCACTGCAATAGTTGCTGCCGGTGCGGGAGCAAAGGTGGCCAAACACGGCAACCGTTCCGTGTCGAGCCGAAGCGGAAGCGCGGATGTGCTGGAAGCCCTGGGGGTAAATGTGAACCTCAGCGCAGATCAGATAAGCCGCTGCATCGAGGAGACCGGCATAGGATTCCTTTTCGCACCGATGCTGCATAAAGCGATGAAATACGCCACGGCTCCGCGAAAGGAGATCGGCGTCCGTACGGTTTTTAACGTACTGGGTCCCCTGACCAACCCCGCGGCTGCACCCAATCAACTGATGGGCGTCTTTTCCGCCCACCTCACGGCAACCATGGCCGAAGTGCTGCGCAACCTGGGCACACACAGAGCATTTGTCGTTCACGGTCTGGATCCCATCGATGAAATCTCCCTCTGCAACAGAACCCGGATTTCAGAAATCAAAGATGGAAAGATAGAGACCTACACTGTGGAACCGGAGATGTACGGGCTGAAACGAGTTGATCCTCAGGCGGTTTCAGGAGGGGATCCCCAGATGAATGCCGCGATTATTCGGGAAATTCTGGAAGGGAAAAAGGGGGCGGCACGGGATATCGTGCTTCTGAATGCCGCTTTTGCCCTGTGCGCCGCCTCCATTGTGCAGAACCCCGAAGAGGGGATCAAAGCTGCAGGAGAGGCAATCGATTCCGGAGCAGCGCAGAACAAGCTCAGAGAACTGGTCGATTTCACCTGCAGTTTCAAATAAGCGAACTAACTACAGGTGATTTTCGATCTGATCAAGCTCTTTGGTTTACCATGACTGCTTCGATAGTTTTGGTATTGAAGTTGTAACGGAGCT